>JBBRIN010000309.1:0-5507 GCA_038221115.1 Tepidisphaerales bacterium | reverse complement strand
CTCGGCATCATGGGCGCCGCCACTGAGGTGATGCTCCATCTCGCCCACGACACCGGCGACGCCGCCCGAGAATCGCAGCTCATTGACTACAAGAACGCCCGCGCCCAGTTCACCGATGCCAAAAGCCGCGTTGCCGACCTCCACCTGATCACCAAAAACATTGACGGCAACCTTTCCGCCACCCGCGCCGGCGACGTCTTCGCGCTCGCCGAACGATCCAAGGAACCCATGTGGCGGGTCGAAGCCTGCCTTCAGCTCGCCCGCATCCACCGTTTCGTCGGCGACGACGGCCGCGCCGCCGACCAGCGACATGCTCAAATGGTGCTCCGCCGGCTCTCGCAAAACGACCCCGATCCTCTCGTGAAGGCCGCCGCGACCAAGGCCCTTAACATCACCGATGAGGAATACAACAAGCAGCAGTAACCCGCGCCGTCGCGCACCACTTGCAATCGCACCCGCCCGCCCCCCTCGCCGCCGCCCGGTTCCCCAAATTCAACGGACAATGCTCCCCCGGATCCTTCGCCTTCTCCCCCGTCGGGCACCCGCACCCCTCCGTCGCCGCCTCCCGCTCCACCTGCTCCATCAGCGGCCGCCCGCAATAGCTCACCCCGCGCCGCACCACCCGCATCGGGCACCGCTCACACACCTCCGCCCGCCGCGCCCAATCCACCCGCACCGGCAGCAAACCCGCCCCACGCAGCCTCGCCCCCGTGGCCTTCGCCGCGGCGCGACTCAATGTCCGGAATGCTCCACAGCACGCAAACACGCCCATCTCTTTGTTATCGGTCCTTGCCGCACCAATTCATCTGTGTGTCCTGCATCCCCCACCGATTAAATCTTTTCCACCCCGCGTATTGACGCGCCGATCCTTCCCGTTAGCGTTTGCCCTTTCGCCCACGCTCCGTCGTGACCAGCGAGTCGCCCCGTCCCGCGTCGCGGCAGGGGGGCCCGGTATTGCTTCGAATGCGACAGCCACGAACAATCGTGTCTCAGAAGACCCGCGCCATCCCCGCCCCCGTTCCCGTGCCCATCGCCACCCCTGCGCTCCACGCCACCCCCGACCCCGACGCCGTCACCAACCGCCAACTCCTCCGCTGGATGTTCGGCTTCCTCCGCCCCGTCAAATTCCTCTGCCTGCTCGCCTGCATCTACCTGTCGCTGGCCATCGCCTGCGAGGTCATCGCCACCCGCCAGACCGGCAAATCAGTCGATCACATCAAGCAGTTCCACACCGGTAGCATGGGCGGTCAACACTTCTGGCCCTGGCTCCTCGGCGGTGAGGGCCAACCCTTCCATCTCCGCAACCTTCTCGACGTCCTCCTCTCCCGCGGCCCCGCCGATGGATCCTTCCGCGACGTCATGCTCTTGCTCGTCCTGCTAACCACCGCCATCCTCATCCTCCGCTACGCGCGCGAGGTCGCCAACACGCGCCTCAGCATGACCATCGTCTATTACATCCGCGAAGCCGTCTACGACAAGCTCCAGCGCGTCGGCTTCGGCTTCCACGACGCCGTCTCCACCGGCCAACTCATCACCCGCGCCCTCACCGACCTGCAAAACGTCCGCCTCTTCGTCCAGACCGCCGTCCTCGTCACCCTCGAGATCGGCCTGACGGTGGGCGGCTACATGCTCCTCATGCTCCTCCGCAGCCCCTGGATCGCGCTCCTATCCCTCGCGCCGCTCCCCCTCTGGACCTGGTACATCCTCCGTTTCGGCAAGCGCGTCCAGCCCGCCAGCAAGGCCGTCATGGAGGCCGAGGACAAGAACGTCACCCTGATCACCGAAAACATCGCCGGCGTTCACGTCGTCAAGGCCTTCGCCACCCAACCGATCGAGATCGACCGCTACGACGCCCATTGCGCTTTGTATTTCGACCGCGTCATCGCCCGCATCCGCATGTACGCTAACTTCGCCCCGGTCATTCGCGCCATCGCCACCACCTCAAACCTCTCGCTCGTCCTGCTTGCCGCCATCCTCATCATCAAGGGCAAGCTCAACGTCGGCGACCTTCTCATCCTCGGCACCGCCATGGGCACCATCCTCACGCGCCTTCAACAGGTCGCCGTGATCAGCGAGCAATACCAGAACGCCATCGTCTCCAGCCGCCGCCTCTACGAAGTCCTGCAAGCCCCCTCCACCGTCCCCGAAATCGCCGCCGCGCGCGACCTGCCGCCCGGCCGCGGCGAAGTCGTCTTCGATCGCGTCACCTTTGGCTACGACCCCGCCAAACCCGTCCTCAAGGACGTCTCCTTCCGCGTCCCCGGCGGCAGCGTCGTCGCCGTCGTCGGCCCCACCGGCGCTGGCAAGACCACGCTCGTCAACCTCATCGCCCGCTTCTACGACCCCCAACACGGCCGCATCACCATCGACGGCATCGACCTCCGCGACATCACTCTCACGAGTCTTCGCAAGCAAGTCGCCTTCGTTTTCCAGGAGACGTACCTCTTCAGCGACACCGTCGCGGCCAACATCGGCTACGGCCGCCCCCACATCCGCGGCGGTGAAATCGAGGCCGCCAGCCGCCTCGCCCAGGCCCATGAGTTCGTCGAGCAACTCCCCAAGGGCTACGACACCATGCTCGGCGAGCGCGGCGCCAGCCTCTCCGGAGGACAACGCCAGCGTCTCGCCATCGCCCGCGCCATCCTGTTCAATCCCCGCATCCTCGTCCTCGACGACGCCACCGCCGCCGTTGATCCCGAAACCGAAGACTTCATCCGCAAAGGCATGAACGTCGTGATGCGCGACCGCACCACTTTCCTCATCGCCCATCGCGTCAGCACCGTCAAACGCGCCGACCTCGTCCTCGTCATCGAGCGCGGCCGCATCACCCAGCTCGGCACACACGATGAACTGATGACTCAAAAAGGCCACTACCGCGAAATCGCCGCCGTCCAACTCTACGGCGACGACCTCGCCCGAGACGCCGAAGGAGACGACCCCTCCCACATGCGCCGCGTCCAAAATGAACCCCTCCTCGCCGCCACCGTTGAAGCCGCCCAGCAAGAGAGCCGGGAGGACAAGTTGTGATCCCCAAACTCCCCACGCCACTCTCCCGCCGCGCCGCCTACCTCCGCGAGCAGCTCAAAAACCTCAAGGGCGACGATGAGGAAGTTCACTATCGCCCCATCGAGTGGCCCCTCATCCGCCGCCTGCTCGAGCTCCTCTACCCCTTCCGCCGCCAGTATGCCCTCGGCCTCTCGATGGGCGTCCTCATGGTCATCCTCGAGATGATGTCGCCCCAGTACATGCGCCATCTCGTCAACTACGTCACCGACTACACCGGTGCCGGTACGGGGGCCGCCACCGAATCATCCGCCATCCGCCACATCACCCTTGTCGTTCTCGCCTGGGCGGCCACCTTCGCCGCCGCGCTGATCGTCCAGCGCTTCAACATCCTCGTCATGACCCGCGCCGGCGAGACGGTCCAGTTCGACCTCCGCCGCCGCATGTTCCGCCATCTCCAGCGCCTCTCCATGAGCTACTACGACCGCACCAAGCTCGGTCGCATCATCAGCCATTGCACCAGCGACATCTCCGCCTTGCGCGAGATCAACGTCTGGGGTTTTCAGCAGGTCGTAGCCAACTTCCTCATTCCCATGCTCGTCGCCGCCATCATGCTGCTCACGACCGATTGGCGGCTCTTCCTCTCCGTCGTCTGGCTCGGCCCCGTCCTCTATGTCATCAACGACTACTACCGCCTGAAGATCGGCCTGATCTACCAGCAGATCCGCGAGCACTTCACTCGCGTCAGTACCAACCTCGCCGAAAACATCACCGGCATGCGCGTCGTCACCGCGTTCGATCGCCAGGTCACCAACCTCGATACCTTCAACGCCCTGCAAAACACCAACACGATCAACAACGTCTACGCCGCCCGCGTCAACGGTACGTTCCAGCCCGTCCTCGAGCTCATTCGCTTCATCGGCAAGCTCGTCATCCTCACCTTCGGCGCCTACCTCATCGTCTCCGGCCGCCTCACCCGCGTCGGCAGCGTCGTCGCCGCGTTCCTGTACTGGGATTGGTTCATGAACCCGATCATCAACTTCGGCACCTTCTCCAGCCAGATGATGATGGCCATGGCCGGCGCCGAACGTATCTTCGCCCTCCTCGAGCGCGAACCCGACGTCTTCGACCTCCCCGACGCCCGGCCCCTCCCCCGCATCGACGGCCGCGTCGCCTTCGACCACGTCACCTTCGGCTACGAGCCGGCCCGCCCCGTTCTCCACGACGTCTGCTTCGAAGCAAACCCCGGCCAGATGATCGCGCTCGTCGGCGCCACCGGCTCCGGCAAAAGCAGCATCGTTTCCCTCATCGCCCGCTTCTATCAGCCCCAATCCGGCCGCGTCCTCGTCGACGGTCACGACATCCGGCACGTCACCGGCGAATCCCTCAATCGCCAGACCGGCCTCGTGCTCCAGCAGAACTACCTCTTCAGCGGCACCGTCATGGAGAATATCCGCTACGGCAAGGCCGGCGCAACCGACGCCGACGTCATCGCCGCCGCCAAAGCCATCAGCTCCTACGACGCCATCGCCGAACTCCCCGATGCGTTCAACACCCAGGTCGGCGAGCGCGGCGGCTCCATGTCCCTCGGTCAGCGCCAACTCATCTGCTTCACCCGCGCCTTCCTCGCCGACCCCCGCATCTTCATGCTCGATGAAGCAACCAGCGCCGTCGACACCGCCACGGAGCTTCAAGTCCAGCACTCCCTCGAAAAACTCCTCGTCGGCCGCACCACCTTTGTCGTCGCCCACCGCCTCAGCACCATCATGAAGGCCGATAACATCCTCGTCATCGACGCCGGCCGCATCATTGAGCGCGGCCGCCACGCCACCCTCGTCGCCGCCGGCGGCAAATACGCCCACCTCTATCGCCAATTTGTTATGCAGGTCGAATGACCGCCCTCTGTCATTCGGAGCGCAGCGAAGAATCTAGCGCAAACGCCGAGAAACGCAGATTCTTCGCTGCGCTCAGAATGACGGGCGGCCCCCGGCTCGACGCCGTCCACCTCATCTGGTTATCGAACCCGTCCCTCGCGCCCCATTTATCCCCCCACAAGTTAACTCCCCCCCATCCCCGCACGATGTGCCTGTGGGATGAACATGCGAGCCCCGGAAACACCTCCTCTCGAGCTGACGCGATCCGACTCGCGCACCGATTTCCACATCAACCGCCTCCTCTGGCTCGGACTCGCCATCCTCGCCATGGGCCAGCTTGCCATCAGCTGCAGCGCGCTTCACTTTGTCGAGCGCCTGCCCGACGGCACGCTTACCATGCGCAACATGGGCCTCTGGCTCCTCGCCGTCAACAGCGATTTCAAAGTTTCCGTCCTCTTTGCCTCCCTCGGATATGTCCTCGTTCTCGCCGGCGTCCGCGCCCACATCCGCGGCGTCCGCAAGTGGGTTACCCGCGACAAACTCCTCGCCGAATCCGAACGCTTCGCACGCTCCACCGTCGATGCCCTCGAGCAGCACATCGGCATTCTCGACGAGAACGGCGTCCTCATC
>JBBRIN010000308.1:0-5517 GCA_038221115.1 Tepidisphaerales bacterium | reverse complement strand
GCCTCGTAGCGGTCGCGCAGGCCCTTGAGGATCTCGATCGCGTCCACCTTATTCGGAGGCTCGACATGAATCGACTGGAACCGCCGCGCGAGGGCCGCGTCCTTCTCGATGTATTTGCGATACTCGTCGAAAGTCGTAGCCCCGATGCACTGGATCTCGCCGCGCGACAGCGCGGGCTTGAGCACATTAGATGCGTCAATCGCGCCCTCGGCGCCGCCGGCCCCGACCAGCGTGTGCAGCTCGTCAATGAACAGAATCACGTTCTTGGCCCGGCGGACCTCGTTCATCACGGCTTTGATGCGCTCTTCGAACTGGCCGCGGTACTTCGTGCCGGCGACCATCATGGCCAGATCCAAGACGACGAGGCGGCGATCGTGCAGGATCTCGGGGACGGTGTTCCCGATGATCATCTGCGCCAGCCCCTCGACGATGGCGGTCTTGCCGACGCCCGCCTCGCCCAAAAGGACGGGGTTGTTCTTCTGGCGGCGGCAGAGGATCTGAATGACGCGCTCGATCTCGTTCTTGCGCCCGATGACCGGATCCAACTGTCCCTCGCGGGCAAGCTCGGTCAGATCGCGACCGAAGCTGTCGAGTGCGGGGGTTTTGCTCTTACCTTTGGCGTTGCCGCCACTGGGCTTCTCGCCCTGTGCCGCGGGTTCTTCGTTTTCCACACCTGCTCCAAGAAGATTGAGGACCTCTTCCCGTACTTCTTCCAATTTTAGGCCGAGATTCATGAGCACCTGAGCGGCGACGCCGTCGTGCTCGCGTAATAGTCCGAGCAATAGGTGCTCGGTGCCGACGTAATTGTGATTGAGGCTTCTGGCCTCTTCGATGGCGTACTCGATCACCTTTTTAGCGCGGGGCGTCTGGGGCAGCTTGCCCATGGTGACCATGTCCGGGCCGCTCTTGACGAGCTTTTCGACTTCGAGGCGGACCTTGCGAAGATCGACGTCGAGGTTTTTCAGGACGTTGGCGCCGACGCCGCTGCCCTCTTTGACAAGACCCAGAAGGATGTGCTCGGTCCCGATGTATTCGTGGTTGAAGCGCTGGGCCTCCTGATTGGCCAGCGCCATGACTTTGCGGGCTCGATCCGTGAAACGTTCAAACATGTCCATCTCCTGTTGCCGGGGTTAGCCGGCCCCTCGTAAGACCCCGTCGCCGGCAGGGCAGTTAAGCCTCGCGAGGCGGCGAGTCGTCCATTCAGCGCAGCCCGACTCAAGGCGAGTGGAGATGAAGCGATTGACGCTACTGGGAGCGTGCCGACTTCAACCCTCCGCACGGGGTCGTGCCACGGGCGATTGTATGACTGCCATATCGGTAATCAAGCAAGGTCGCACGCAGAGGAACTAAGCGGTTCCGCGTGGGCGTATGGTTATTACGTGGGGCAGAGAGGGGGGTGCGGTTCAATCCGTTATCGGAGCGCCGCGTGTCGCTGAGGCTACTCCAGTTGCTTTATCGTGTTCTCGTTCTGGAGGAACTGATCGGTGGGGATCATGGTGATGCAGTCCCAGGGGCAGACCTGGTGGCAGAGGGTGCAACCGATGCAGCGGGGGAGGTCGATGGTGCAGATTTGGAAGACGTTTTCGTGACGGGGGCCGGGGACGATGCTGATGCAGTCGACCGGGCAGACGGTCATGCAGGCCTCGCAGCCGGTACACATGTCCTCGTCGAGGAGCGCCAGGGTCTTGGGGAGTTTTTTCTTGGCCATCGCATGCCATTGTAGGGGGGCTAAGGGCGGACGCAATGGCTTTATCGGCGTGCGCGGAGGCGGGTTCCTGGCGAATCGGGGGAAAATGCCGATAACCATCCGGAACCCGCTCCGCGCGTCCTTCTTGCCGATCAGTGAATCCGGCGAAGTTCGTCCATCACGCTCGGCGCGCTCTAAAAAAACTTAGGTTGCCCAAATGCATCGCATCATCGAGTCGCTCGCCCACTGGTACGCCTCCGCCCTCGATTCCTGGGGCTATCCGCTCATCGCCCTGCTGATGGCGATCGAAAGCTCCATCTTCCCCCTCCCCAGCGAAGTAGTCATACCTCCCGCCGCCCATATCGCGCACACAACCGGCAAATTCAGCATGGTCGGGATCATCGTCGCGGGCACGCTCGGCTCCTGGGTGGGCGCCACCGTGATGTATTGGGTTTCGCGGTTGGCCGGTCGCCCGTTCATCCTGCGCTATGGGAAATACTTTTTCATCTCCGACGAAAAGGTCCACGGCGCCGAGCGCTGGGCCAGGCGTTTCGGACCGTTCGGCGTCCTCGCCTCTCGGCTCCTCCCGGTGGTCCGCCACCTCATCGGCATCCCCGCGGGCATCGTCGGCATGGACTTCAAGATGTACTCGCTCTTCACCCTGGTCGGCTCCGCTATCTGGTGCACGGTCCTGTGCTGGCTCGGCGTGAAGTTGGGCGGTCAAATCGGCGCCGGCCAGATGCGCCAACTCGCCATCTGGTTGATCGGCTTCGTCCTGGTCATGGGCGTCATCTACTACTTCCTCGTCCACCGCTTCATGAAGCAAGACCCCTCCATGCCGTCCACCCCGCCGGCCGATCCCGCCAAGGCCGACATCGCCTGAATTCTGGCGCACGGGGATTCGCACGCCGCAGCGCGGACTCGTCAGGGCCACAACGGCGTCCCCGCCAGACCCGCCGTCTCTTCCACTCCGCACATCAGGTTCGCATTTTGCACCGCCTGCCCCGCTGCCCCCTTTCCCAGGTTGTCGATCGCCCCCAGCGCAATGACCAGCTTCCGCTCCGGGTCCGCCGCGTAGGAAACAAACGTCAGGTTCGTCCCCGTTGCCCACTTGCTGTGCGGCGGCTTCTCCGTCACCCGCACAAACGGCTTATCCGCATAAAACTTCCGCGCCGCAGCCAGGCACTGCTCCGTCGTCACCCCGCCCTTCGACCGCGCATAACACGTCGCAAGAATCCCCCGCGTCATCGGAATCAGGTGGGGCGTAAATGTAAGATCGCTCACCGCCTGCCCGCCGATCTCCCCCAAAGCCAACTTCATCTCCGGCACATGGACGTGCTTTAGCAACCCATACGCGGACACGTCCTCGTTCACTTCCGCATACCCAAACGTGCTCCCTCCTCCGCGCCCCGCGCCGCTGACTCCTGTCTTGGCATCGACAATCACGCCCTCAGTCTCCACCAGCCCCGCGGCAAATAAGGGGGCGAGCGCGGCGATGGAGGCGGCGGGATAACAGCCGGGGTTGGCGACGCGGGTGGCGCCTTTGATCTTGTCGGGCCAGACGTCGGCCAGGCCGTAGGTCCAGCCGTCGACGAACCGGTGATCGCCGCCGATGTCGACGATTTTGGTTTCGCGGGGGACGTGGGCGAGGGCTTCCTTGGATTCGCCGGTGGGGAGGGAGGCGAAGAGGACATCGAGCGGGGGCAGGGCGGCGGGGTCCCACTTCTGGATGACGAGGTCGCCGAGTGAGCCGATGCCGGGGAACTTTTCGAGGAGCTTGGCGCCGGCGCTGGACTCGCCGGCGGCGTAAGTCAGGCGGAAATTGGGGTGCGTCGCGCAGAGGCGCAGGGCTTCGCCACCGCCGTAGCCGGAGATGCCGACGATGCCGACGCGAAAGGTCTGATCGGTGGAAGAACTCATCGGAGGGGAGGATACGCGATTCGGGGTTGGGCGTTAATAGAGTGGAGGAAAAGCGCTCCGCTGCGCGTCGCGGCGAAACCGCAAGCGACGGACCTTCTCGGCCACGAATCCCAGATCGAGCGCCCGTTGATGAATCGAAGCGACCAGCGACCGCGCCTTACGGAGTGAAACGTCGGCGAACAAGTGATAGTGAACACTTAGACCCATGACGTGCATGCGAGGACAGTGCGTTCCCATCCCGACGAATGGTTCATTTCACCACCGGCAGCGCCATCCCCTTCGCCG
Source organism: Tepidisphaerales bacterium (assembly GCA_038221115.1). Taxonomy (GTDB): domain Bacteria; phylum Planctomycetota; class Phycisphaerae; order Tepidisphaerales; family Tepidisphaeraceae; genus JANXVV01. The sequence continues at coordinate 1,625 of JBBRIN010000308.1, read as the reverse complement.
CTTTCTCCATCTGAATCTTTTCCCACCCGCTTCCCAGTTCGCCGATCGGGTCGGGGGGGAGGATGGCCACTTTCTTTTCGCCGAGCTTGGCTTCCCCGCGGTTGACCTTGTCTTCGAAGGCGCGGCATTCTTCCAAGAGGCGGGAAAGGATTTGTTCTTCGGGAACGTTGGCGACTTTTTCGCCCTGGACGTAGATGATGCCGCGGCGGTCGCCGGCGAAGATGGCGACGTCGGCGCCTTCGGCTTCGCCGGGGCCGTTGACGATGCAGCCCATCACCGCCACCTTGATGGGGAGCTTGATTTCGAATTCGAGTTGCTTGCGGACGTCCTGGACGAGCTTGAAGAGGTCGACCTGGATGCGGCCGCAACTGGGGCAGGCGATGAGCTCGGCCCCTTTTCGGACGCGCGCGCCGAGGATATAGAGCAGCTCGAGGCCGTCCTGGACTTCGTAGACGGGGTCGTTGGCGTAGGAGATGCGGATGGTGTCGCCGATGCCGCTGGCGAGCAGGTGGCCGAGGGGGACGACGGAGCGGATGGTGCCGGTTTCCTTGGGGCCGGCGTGAGTGACGCCGAGGTGCAGGGGGTAGTCGAAGCGCTTGCTGATCTCCTCGTAGGCGGAGACGACCAGCAGCGGATCGATGGATTTGGCGCTGATGACGATGTCGTGGAAGTCCTGCTCGTGGAAGATTTCCAGGTATTCCTCGAGCTTGGAGATCATGATGGCGAGGAAGTGGCCGTGCTTATTGTCGGATAAGACGCCGCCGAGCTCCTTCATGCGCTGTTGTTTGTCTTTGCGCTCGACGATGGAGCCTTCGTTGACGCCGATGCGGATGGGGATCCTTTTGGCTTTGCAGGCCTGGATGACGTCGCGCACCTGGGCGTGGTCGGAGATGTTGCCGGGGTTGAGGCGGATCTTGTGGATGCCGGCGTCGATGGCTTCGAGGGCCCGCTGGAAATGGAAGTGGACGTCGGCGACGATGGGCACTGAGACTTGGGGAATGATCTCCTTGAGGGCGGCGGTGTCCTTCTTTTCGGGGACGGCGACGCGCACCATGTCAGCGCCGGCGGCGGCGAGTTTGTGGATTTCGGCGACGCACTTATCGATCTCGAAGGTGTAGCCGGCGGTCATCGATTGCACGGAAACGGGGGCGTCGCCGCCGATGCCCACGAAGCCGTGGACATCATCACCAACGATTACTTTGCGGGTCGGGCGTCGAGCCACCATGCCATGCTCCGAGAGGGAAGTCTTGAGGGAAACGAGTTTTAGGCGCCGCGCCCGACCGGTGCCGCGGGCGGGAGGGTATATAGAAGATACGTTGTGGCCAGCGGGTGCGGTTCATGGATCGTAAGGTTCGGTCGAAGGGAAATCAACGAAATGGGCGGGTGCTGAGGTCTGATAACCTTTGCGGGGAGAAGTCGTTCGGCGTGCTAACGCCGTGAGTCGACTATTGTCTAGCATGGTGAGGGGCCGCGCGCGGCGATGTTCGCGCGGCGCGGCGGCGGTGGTTCGGGAAGATGGGCGCGTGACGGCATGGGTTTGTGGAAGCTGACGATTCGCCCGTCGATGTTGACGTTCGCGGCAGCGGGATGCATCGCCGCTGCGCCGTGGGGGCTTGCGCAGGAAC
>JBBRIN010000307.1:0-5519 GCA_038221115.1 Tepidisphaerales bacterium | reverse complement strand
CTGGCGCAAGCACTCACCCGTCATGCGAGCCGGCGGATACGGGCGCATCAGGTTCTGGCGCGCCGCGCGCCGCCAGATGCGCAAAGCCATTCAGATTATGAACTTGGCGAGAAACGCCGGAAATGCCCCACTGCGGGAATGTTGCGCCATGTCGCGCAATGTTGCGCACGCGACGAATGATGCCCATGAGGAAGGACGCTGGCTTGAGCTCTAACCTTACTTCCGCACGTGCCCATCGCCCGTGACGACCCATTTGTAAGTCGTCAGATCGTTTGCCCCCATCGGTCCCCGCGCGTGTATCTTGTCCGTGCTGATGCCGATCTCCGCCCCCAGCCCGTACTCCGCGCCGTCCGCGAAGCGCGTGCTCGCGTTCACCATCACGCTCGCCGAATCGACCGACTTCACAAAACGGTCTGCATGCCGCACGTCGCTGGTCAGAATCGCGTCGGTATGGTGCGACCCATGCTCGTTGATGTGATCGATCGCCTCGTCGATCGACTCGACCACTTTAACGCTGGCGATAAACGCCAGGTACTCCGTGTCCCAATCCTCCGGCGTCGTGGCTTTAGCCTTGGGATAAAAGCTGCGCGCCCGATCATCTCCGCGCACCTCAACCCCAGCGACGGCAAGGGCCTCGCACACTTTCGCCAAATGCTGCGGCGCTGCATCCTTGTGGAACAGCACATGCTCTACCGCATTGCAGACCGCGCCGCCGGGGTAGCTCGTTTTGGCGTTCACGCAGACATCGACGATCTGGTCCGCCATCCCCGCCGTCGCCGCGTCGACATAGACGTGGCAGTTGCCCGTGAAATGCTTGAGCACGGGAATCGTCGAATCCTTCACGACCGCTCGAATCAAACTCTCGCCCCCGCGCGGGATGACGAGGTCGATATATTTGTCCAGCTTCAGCAGCAGGGGAACCAGTGCCCGATCCGTGTGTTCGACAAGCTGAACGGCCGCGGGATCGATCTGCGCATCCTTTAACGCCGCGGCAATAATCCTGGCGATGGCTGCATTGGTATGCAGCGCCTCTTTGCCGCCACGAAGAATGATGGCGTTCCCGCTCTTGAGACACAGCGCCGCGGCATCCGAGGTGACGTTTGGCCGGCTCTCATAAAAGAAGCAAACTACCCCAAGCGGACAGCGCACCTTTTGTATGCGCAGCCCATTCGGCCGGACGTACCCCTCGATGATCTGGCCCACAGGATCCGTTTGCGCCGCGATCTGCTCCACGCCCGCAGCCATTGCCCCGATTCGCTTCTCGCTGAGTTTCAGTCGCTCGATCAACGCCGGCGCAAGATCGGCGGAGGTAGCGGCGGCGATGTCACGCGCGTTGGCTTCAAGCAATGCCGCCGCGCTCTGGCGAATGGACGCCGCGATCTGGTTCAGCGCGGCGGTCTTCGTGGCGCCGTCCAGCGTCACCAGTTGCCGCGACGCGCGGCGAGCCGCCTTGCCGAGCGTTTCGACGTAGGTCTTCCAGTCTTCCATGGCGCTATTTTAGCAGGGTTGGTGGGGAGGGGCACGCGCGGCGTTTAATCCTGCTGCGGGCGCTCGACGAGGCTGAAAGTGACCGTGTACAGCTCCGGGTCGCCCGTCACCTTGCAGCCGTCGGGGATGTCCCAGCGCACGAGCTTGCGGTGCGTCTCGCCATTGCGCAGATCGTCCGGTGTGACGTAAAGCAGCGCCACGACGGGAAGGCCGCTCTTCAACTTATCGATCTGATCCTGCGGCCCAACGATATGCACGCCGGGAATGGAGAGCGTCTTGCACTCGACCTTGTAGCGCGCCAGAAAGGGGGTCGAGCCCGCGGGCCACACCGGGACGGAATCGATCGTGATCTCCGCGTCCGGGCGATTCACTTCAAAGCTCGCGGTCACGATCTTCGGCTCGATCGTGGCATATTCGGATGGGAACCCCGTCGTCACCGCCACCGACGGGACCTCATGGCGCCCCGACTGATTGAGCGCTTCGACCTTCCCAATGTCGGCGATCACGTACAGGCGGTTGTTATCGGCGGCTTCCTTAAGAACGTTGCGCGGCGCGCGAACCGTGACCTCCGCCGGCACGAAGCGGGGGTTGGCCAGATTCTTGACGCCATCCGGCGCGCGGACGGGGACGATGCGCTCCTCCATGTCCATCACCGTGACGCGAATGCCGCCGGGGATGACATCGCGCACGCTGACGCCGTTCTGCGCGAAAATCGGGTTGGTGCGGAGCGCGTCTTTCGGGTCGAGCGTGAGGTCGCCGCTGGTGGCTTTGGGGTTCACGTTGATCTGAAGGACGGCCCGATCGCCGGGCAGCGGCGCCTGGATGGTGTCAATCACGCGCTGCAGGTTTGCCTGCGGTCCGGTGAGCGTGGCGAACAGGTTGTGATCGGGCGGGTCGCGCAGAACGACCATTCGATCCTTCGAGTTGATGCGCACCTCGACCGGAAACGACACGTTGCTGCGCGTCGCCGACTGCTTCCGCTCGGCATAGATCCAGATCAGCAGCGTCAGCGGCATCACCCAGGCGAGCGTCTTGATGGCGTCGATGACTTTGTCCACGACAACGCTGCGTTTGGAGAGCGAGCCGTATTCCAGCGGGCGCACCGTGCGCGTCTCATCGATGGGAGTAGGCGAGGTTGGCGGGGTTGCATCGGGCATCGTTAATCAAACGCCTGGCAGGGCGGTCTTATCAAGCGGCGGCTTTGCGAAAGTTGCGCGAAGCTTCGCCGCGACCTCCCAACAGGTCCTGCAGCAGGCCTCGCAGCCGGTCCGGTGTGATCTTGCGGGTCAACACCCCGCGTTCAGCGATGCTGACGTCGCCCGTCTGTTCGGAGACGACGACGATAACCGCATCAGTCTCCTGACTCAGGCCGACGGCGGCGCGGTGGCGCGCACCCAAGCCCGCATCGACATCGCCAACCTCCGCAATCGGGAACTGCACATTCGCCCACATGATCCGTCCGCCACTGATAATGACGCCCAGGTCGTGCAGCGTCGTGTTCGGGAAAAAGATCGTGTTCAGCAGCGATGCGCTCACTTCGGCATTGAGCCGGGTCGCCGTCTCGGCGAGGCTGCCCAAAGGAACGTCGCGCTCGATGGCGATCAGGCCGCCGAACTTCCGGCGTGAGAGGTAGGCAGCCGACTCGACGATCGCATCGACTTCGTCCTGAAACTGGGTGGTGAGGCGCTGGAAGAGCCGCGTCTCGCCAAGGCGCATCAGGGCGCGGCGCAGCTCCGGTTGGAAGACCACGACCGCCGCCAACGAGACGAACAGCAGGAGTTGGCCGTAGAGGTACTGGATGCGCTGGAGTCCGAAGCGCTCGCCGACGAGGGTTACGATCAGGTAGAGCGCGATGAGGAGGACGACGACCCCCTTGAGCAGGCGGGCGCCGCGCGTACCGCGCAGGAAGCGAACGACCCAGAAGACGACGGCGCCGATGAGCAACCATTCGATGGCGACCTGCCACCATGGGTAGCTCTGGAACGCCCGAACGAAGTCGGTGAAACTGAAAGTCTGCTGCGGGTCCATGTGTTACGGGGCGCATCCGGCGCGAGTGCCCAGATTATATATCGCAAAAATGGCCACCGGACTATTGAAGATGGGCAATTTCCGGAGGAAGACCGCTCATCACGGCGCGAATCATGCGCGCGACCTTGCTCATCGGCCCGACATCATGCACCCGCACGATGGCAGCGCCCTGGCTGAGGCACCACGCGACGCTGGCAGCGGTGCCGAAGAGCCGGTGAGATGGGTCTTCTTCGCCGGTGATCTTCCCAATGAAGCTCTTTCGGCTGGTGCCCAGGAGCAGCGGGTGGCCAAGGGCGGCCAGCTCGCCAAGCCGGCGCAGGAGCGCTAAGTTGTGCTCGATTCGCTTGGCGAACCCGATGCCCGGATCGAGAATGATCCGGTGAGCTTGCACCCCCGCCTCCAGCGCCGCGTCGCGCCGGCTGGCCAAGGCGGCGCGGACCTCGTCAACCACGTTGGCATAATCAGCCATCGATTGCATCGTCGCTGGCTGCCCGCGCATGTGCATCAGCACCACCGGAGCTTCGCGGCGCGCGATGAGCGGGAGCATGTCGGTATCGTCGATGCCGCCGGAGATGTCATTCACCAAGGCGGCACCGGCGTCCAGCGCCGCGGCGGCGACGACGGCGAGGGTGGTGTCGACCGATAAAGTCACCGGTAAGTCGCGCAGCGCCGCAATGACGGGAACCACCCGCCGAATCTGCTCTTCAGCCCCGATGCGCGGGGCGCCCGGGCGGGTGGATTCGCCGCCGACATCAATCAGGGCCGCGCCGTCCTCGATCATCCGGCGTGCGTGGTCAACGGCAACCGCGGGATCGGCAAAGCGGCCACCGTCGCTGAAGCTGTCGGGAGTTACATTGAGGATCCCCATGACCAGCGGGGGGCGGTCGGCGGACAGGAGCCATTGCTCGAAGGCGTTAGGGGTCATGTGGTGGGGCGGGTGAGCGACGGCTCCAGGATCACGAAGGCGTTGCACGACGCGGTATCGTGGCGGATGCCGGTGAAATCAAAGCCGGCATTGAGCGCGCGGCGGAGCCGAGCGGTGTCCTGGTGCTCCACCTCCATGCGTCCTTGCCCGGGATCCAGCGGCTCGCGATCTGCGGAAGGGGGCGGCGCGGGCAGTTCGCCGGCCAGTTCCTTCACAAACTTAAACGACATCACCTTGAGCTCGCGCCACTCAGCGCCCACGGGCCGGAATCCGGCGGCGAGCGCCTGGTGCATCATGCCCCGGAAGTAGTTGAAGGTGTTGAAGTACACCGTCTTATACCCGCGGGCCACGGCGAACTGGTGTTGCCAGTCCTGCATCCGGCGGCCGAGGCCCAGCCGGCGGTAGTCGGGCAGCACGCCGCCCGAACTGCTGTGATAGATGCCGGGGCGATCGCGGAAGCCGATTTTGTAACCGATCGGGTTGCCTTCCAGGTGCGCGATCAGCGCGAGCACGTCGTGCCGACCGACGACGTTATCGGCGATTGAGGTGAGCGAGCGATGGCCGAACGGCGCGAAGATCGACTCGCGGAGGACCTCCATCAGCGGGTACTCGGCGGGGCCGACCTCGGTGATGCCGATCTCGTAGCCCATTACTCAGTCAGATTCTTCTCGAAGACGATCAGGTTATCGGCATGGGTAGAGTCCCAGCGGATGCCGACGATGTCGTAGCCCACGGCAACGGCAAAATGGACGAATTCGCGCTGGTGGTTCATGCACTCGCACCGAACGTACTCGTAGCCGTGGTCTTTGGCCCAAGCCTGCTGCGCCTCCTGTAACTGGCGGCCCACCCCGTGCCGGCGCACGTCTGACAGGACACCGCCGAGCCAGTGGTAGAACATGCCCGGCTTCAGCTCGAAGCCGATCCAGAATCCTGTCGGCCGATCGTCCATGCGGGCGATCAACGTCAGGCAGTTGTAGCGTCCCATGAACCGCCGCTTGAAGTAGTCGACTTCCCGCTTGGGACGGAAGATGCCGTTATAGACCTCGACGGCCTGGGGAAGCAGCTTGTCGTCAGCGAT
>JBBRIN010000306.1:0-5539 GCA_038221115.1 Tepidisphaerales bacterium | reverse complement strand
TCACTTACTGGCGCGTTGCCTCTGACGAGATCAACTACCGGCGCTTCTTTGACATCAATGATCTGGCCGCCCTCAGCATGGAACGGGAAGAGGTCTTCGAAGCCACCCACGGGTTGATCCTCTCTCGCCTTGCCGACGGCGATCTTGCCGGCCTGCGCGTCGATCACCCCGACGGCCTGTACGACCCTCGGCAATATTTCCATCGGCTCCAGGAGCACTACCTGCTCGCCTGCGCCCGCAAAGAGTTTGACGCTGACGAGTCCCTCCGCGACGGCGATTGGCCCACGATGGCCAACCACCTCCGCGCGCGCCTCCGCGTCACCCATCCCTGGCCCCTTTACGTGGTCGCCGAAAAGATTCTCAGCGTCGGCGAACCCCTCCCCGACTGGCCCGTCCACGGGACCAGCGGCTACGACTTCCTCAACGAAATCAACGGCCTGTTCGTCGACCCGCGCGGCGAGCCCGCGATGACCCGCCTCTACCAGGACATCACCGCCGACCACACCAAGGTTGCTGATCTGATCTACGAGAAAAAGAAGCTGATCCTGCAAATCTCATTGGCCAGCGAACTCCAGATGCTCGCCCGCCAGTTGGATCGACTCGCCCAGTCCGACCGCCGCTCGCGCGATTTCACGCTCCGCGGACTCCGCGATGCGCTGCGGGAGTTGATCGCCTGCTTCCCCGTCTACCGCTCCTATAGCACCGATGAAGGGTCTCGCGCGGAGGATCGCCCCTTCATTGAGAAAGCAGTCGATGAAGCAGTGCGTCGCAACGCCGCCGTCGATCCCTCAGTCTTTCAGTTCATCCGCGACACCCTTCTCAACCCCGGCCCGATCGAAGACAAGAATCGCCGCGCCCGCCTCCATTTTGCCGGAAAGTTTCAGCAGCTCACCTCCCCAGTCACCGCCAAGGGCATCGAGGACACGGCCTTCTACATCTACAACCGGCTGACGTCCTTGAACGAAGTCGGCGGCGACCCCGGCCGCTTCGGCGTCACCCCTGCCGCACTCCACCAGTATCTGAGCGACCGCCAGTCCAAGTGGCCCTATGCCCTGTCCGTACTCTCCACTCACGACACGAAACGGAGCGAAGATGTGCGCGCACGCCTGAATGTCCTCTCTGAAATCCCCGAAGAATGGCGACGCCGCATCGAGCATTGGGTCGCCCTTAACCAGCGCCACAAACGCGATATCAACGGTGTGCCCGCTCCGGATCCCAATGAGGAATATCTTCTGTATCAAACCCTCGTCGGCGCCTGGCCTCTTGAATCCCCCGGCGTCGCTGCCGATTCGACCTTCATCAAACGGATCGGTGCCTACATGGAAAAGGCGCTCCGCGAAGCGAAGATCCACAGGAGTTGGACCCGGCCCAACGCCGCCTACAGCGACGCCGTCCAGCAATTCGTCACCCGCATCCTGGACGAGCGCGAGAACGCGGAGTTTTTAAAAAATCTTCGCATGTTCCATCGCACCATCAGCCACTGGGGCCTCTTCAACTCCCTGTCGCAGACGCTGCTTCGCCTGACCGCCCCCGGCGCACCCGATACCTACCAGGGAATGGAACTATGGGACTTCAGCCTGGTCGATCCCGACAATCGCCGCCCCGTCGATTACGCCGCGCGTCGCCGCCTGCTGGATCAGCTGAAGGTCGGATTTGAAACTGGCGGAGAGAATCAATCCATGCTGATCAAAGAACTCCTCGATCAGAAGGAAGACGGTCGAATCAAGCTCTTCATCACCTGGCGCGCCTTGGAGCTTCGCCGCAAATTCCCCGGCCTCTTCTCATCGGGCGCATATAACCCGATCGAGGCGGTAGGGGGGCTACAGGATCGCGTCTTTGCCTTCGCTCGACAGCAGAACACTCATTCCGCAATCATCGCTGTGCCTCGCCTGATCTCGGGTTTCGCGAAGAATGGATCCGAAGCGCCTTTAGGTGGCCAGGCTTGGGGCGATACCCGATTAGCCCTCCCCGGCACCCATGCCCACAGGCGCTATCGCAATGTCTTCACCGACGCCGTTCTCGCCCCCACCCAAAGCGACCGTCAGCCATCGCTCCGCCTATCCGACGTGTTTGCGACATTTCCCGTTGCGTTGCTCATGGCCGAACCGGAATGAACGCCCAGATCATTGCTCATTCAGCGTTCGATCCAGATTGTACGCCGCGCTGATCAGTGCCAGATGGGTCAACGCCTGCGGATAATTCCCCAGCGCCTCCCCATGCGCCCCCGTTTGCTCGCTGAAGAGTCCCAGATGATTCGCATACCCGAGCATCTTCTCAAAGATCAGCCTTGCCTGATCGAGCCGCGACCGGTCCGTCCGGCCGGCGCGCGTCAGCCCTTCCACCAGCCAAAACGTACACATGTTGAACGTTCCTTCGCCGCCGGCAAGCCCGTCGGAAAATTCCTCCCGGTTGTAGCGATAGACGAGGCTGTTCGACAGCAGTCCGCCGTCCAGCGGATCCCTACAAATCGCATTTAGCGTGCCGAGCATGCGCGGGTCATTGGGAGCCATAAAAAACACCAGCGGCACCATCAGGTTTGAAGCGTCCAGCGCGTCGCTTCCGTAATGCTGCACAAACGCGTGCCGCTTCTCCGACCAACCATTTTTTATGACCTCCAGATAGATGTCATCACGCGCCCGCAGCCAGCGCTCCCGATTCGCCGGAAAGGATCGCTTGTCCGCCAGACGCAGCCCTCGATCCATCGCCACCCAGCACATCAGCTTCGAATAGACAAAATGCTGTCGCCCTCCGCGCGTCTCCCAGATGCCTTCATCAGGCATCTGCCAGTGCTCCGCCACCCAGTCCAGCAACCCGCTCAGTTCCTTCCAGAAGTCGTATGAAACCGGCGCCCCGTGCTTGTTGTACAGGTACACGCTGTCCATCAACTCGCCGTAGATGTCGAGTTGAAGTTGATTGAATGCCCCATTTCCGATGCGCACCGGCCGCGACCCCTTGTATCCCTCCAGATGGTCCAGCGTCAGCTCCGGCAATTGTTGCTCGCCGTGCAGACCGTACATCACCTGCAGGCCGCCGTCAGGCCTGCGCTCATGGCAGCGCTGCTCGAGCCACCGCATGAATGCCCCCGCCTCGTCGCTGAAGCCGATCCTCAGCAGCGCGTACAGCGAAAACGCGGAGTCGCGCAGCCAGGTGTACCGGTAGTCCCAGTTCCGCGGACCGCCGATCGCCTCGGGCAGGCTGCACGTCGGGGCTGCCACCAGCGCCCCCGTCGGCCCAAAGGTCAGAAGCTTCAGCGTCAGCGCCGAGCGATGCACCATCTCGCGCCACCGGCCGACATAGGTACACTTGCTGATCCACGCGTGCCAGTACGCCACCGTGCTTTCCAAGAGCGCCTGCCCATCCTCATCCGAGTGCGCCGGCGCTCCCTGATGCTTGTCATCCAAGATGCGAATGGCGAACGTCGCCCGCTCCCCCTGCTTCAGTCTCAATCCCGCCTCGATGCCCCCGCGATCCTTCACTTCCAACGGCACGCGCGTGTTCAATTCGATCGTGAGATTCGCCGACCGAAAGACCGCTCCGTCGGCAGTCAGCTCCGTCCGATGGGCGTCGCGCGCGTAATTGAATGCCGGGTAACATTCCACCCGCATCGGCACCGAACCGCGGATCGCCTCCACCCGTCGCACGAGCTGTCGAAATCCCGGCTCGCCCTGCGGCACACCCACCGGCATGAAGTCGATCACCTCCACGACGCCGTCTTCAAGCAGAAACCGCGTGATCAGGACGTTCGTTTCCGGCCAATAGACCTGCTTGCAGTTGACCGAATCGCGCTCCCGTTCGCGTACCGTATAGATGCGAAAGTGCCCGCCCTTCTTTTCATCCAGTATTGCCCCGAACACGCTCGGCGAATCGAAGTGCGGCAGGCATAGCCAGTCGATCGACCCGTTGCGCCCCACGAGCGCCGCCGTGTGCATGTTGCCGATCAGGCCGTAGTCTTCGATGGGGAGATATGCCATAAGGAACGTCGGCGGTCACACGAGTCCGAGGTACCGAAAAAACGCCGCCGCAAAGCACCGGTCGGTGACCGCAACGCTCACATGGTCCTCCCGTTCGGCGGGCGCTTGAAACAGCACCGTCGCCAGAAGCGGCCGCTGGTCGAGCGACAGGATGGAGAACGCCGGCTCAAACCCCGTGTCGTGGAGTTCCCGCACCAGATGTTGCTGAAACGCCTTCAAAGTGAGTGAATCCCCATTCGCGGACACCCCGCTCGCCAGCAGGCTCAACGACGCGAGCATTTCCCCACTTCGAAGGGTGACGATTCCCGCCCCCGGCGCGCATGCACGCCATCGCAACGACAGCTTCCGGTGAGTCGCCGCCGGCAGGCTCAGTTCAAATTCTTCCGGTGAACGCCAGATCCAGGTCGCGCAGGTCACGATCAGATCGAGCGTATAGGCAAACCGTTCGAGGTCGGCGTACGAGTAGTCCGACTCCAGCAGCACTTCCCCCTGAGCATTCAGATCCGCCACATGGAACCTGCGCTCAAGGGTCGCAGCTGAGCTGGAAATATCGTCTGGCAACCGCCGAAGTGTAGCGGCTGCACACCCGGACGGGAGGAGGAGAACCGCCTCAAAGGGGGCGCAATTCTTGCGCCAATGTAGCCCCTCTTACCTAAGGTTCTAAGGAAATTCGCCTCCCCGCGAAAATCGTGGTTTTTGGCGTTGTGCGGCCGCCTCCACCAAGGTAAGTCTAGGATGCCTCCGTATACGCAAATCTCGGTTGTTTGTGGGACGGGTCCCGGGACAGGCTGTTGGGGCATAGTTCCCGGCGTTGGATGGAGCCAGGCGGCAGAAGATATCCCCTCCCAGCGCGGAGCGGGACAGGAGCGTCCTTATGAAGGGTAAGAGCGTCACCCCGCGGGCCAATCGCGTTTCGACCAAAGAAAACAAAAAGGCGTCCAACGGTAGTGGCAACGGCCATGGCCGCGCTCGTAACGGAGGCGCGCCACCACGGGAGGAACGGCTGGAACATCAGCCGTCGATCGGTCGCATTCTCGGAGGGGACCTGCCCCTCGCACATCGCGAGGGCCACGGCTTGGAAAAAGCCAGGCTCCTCACCTCCCTTCTGGCCTTCCGGCGAGGCGACTTCTCCGCGCGCCTCCCCGTCGACCTTGAAGGCGTCGACGGCAAAATCGCCGACACGTTCAACGACGTGATCACCATGAACGAGCGCATGTCGCGCGAGCTCGAACGCCTCAGTCACGTCGTCGGCAAGGAAGGCAAAATCTCCCAGCGCGCCAGCATCGGCGAAGTCACCGGCTCGTGGGAGGACTCGATCATTTCCGTCAATGCCCTGATCAGCGATCTGGTGCATCCGACCAGCGAAACGTCGCGCGTGATCGGCGCCGTGGCAAAGGGCGACCTGTCGCAGTCGATGGCGCTGGAGATCGAAGGCCGCGCTCTGCAGGGCGAATTCCTGCGCACCGCCCGCACCGTCAACACCATGGTGGACCAGCTTGCCAGTTTCGCTTCTGAAGTGACGCGCGTGGCCCGCGAAGTGGGCACCGAAGGAAAGCTCGGCGGCCAGG
>JBBRIN010000305.1:0-5547 GCA_038221115.1 Tepidisphaerales bacterium | reverse complement strand
AATGCAACGAGATTCCGTGGAAATGGCAGAATGGGCAACCATGTTGCCCCGCCAGGTGAGTAACGCCGCGACCGGCGCCGAGGGCGCTATGTCACGGCACGCCTTCGGCATCTGGGCGAGAGCTGCCATCTTCATACTCGGTGTACTTGCGAGCGGAACCGCGCGCTTTGTCGACCGGGTATTTCGCCGCGTTCTTTTCCACCTTCCGGCGGAACGCATCCGCCAGGTCAATGCCCTGATCGTGGGCGAGGATGAGAATCCAGCCGAGGATGTCCGAAAGCTCATCGCCAAGAGCCTCCTTGTTGGCGGCAAGATGGGCTTGCAATTCATCGCCGTTCTTCCACTGGGTGAGCTCGAGCAGCTCGGCGGCTTCGAGCGCCAGCGACAGGGCGACGTCCTTGGGATTGTGAAATTGCTTCCAATGCCGCTCGTCGCGGAAGCGGAGGATGAGTTGCGTCAGATCGTCGAGGGTGGCCATGATAAAACTTAAAACGTAAAGCTTAATGGAGGGTTTGGGCCGCTACCGTTCATGCGACTCGCGGCGAATTTCGGCGCGGACATCGGCGAACATGCGGTGCAGCGTGGTCTCCACCTCATGTACGATCTTGGATGCCTTCAAATGGCCAAGCTGCAACGGGGGACCGAAGGTGACGCGGACGGGGCGCGCGCTGAACCATTTTTTACCCTTGGGCCAGGACGCGAATGAGCCTTCGACGACGCAGGGGACCACCGGCACATGGGCCTTGCGGATGATCAGGCCGATGCCCGCTTCCAATGAAAGGAACTCTCCATCCTCGGTGCGGGACCCTTCGGGGAAGAGCAAGAGGGCATTGCCTTCCTGAAGGCGGCGGATCGCCTCCCGGACGGCGCCGATGTCGCCTTCCCCCTGGCGGACGGGGAAGGCGTAGAGCTTGCTGATGAAGCTGCCGAAGAACTTGTTCTCAAACAGCTCGGACTTGGCGAGAAAGCCGGTGGGCCTGGGGAGATGGCAGCCGATGATCGCCGGGTCGAGGTAGCTCTGATGGTTGGAGACGATCAGCACGCCGCCCGTGCGGGGGACGTGATGGACGCCCTTCACCTTCAGGTCCAGAAGAAGGGTCGTCGTGATGCGCAGGAAAGTTTGAAAGCTGGCGTAGAGAAGGTTGCCGTTCATGCCGGTTGGCCCGCCTTATTGATCGGGTCCGGCTTGCGCGCGCCCGTTGCCGTGCGAGCCTTTACGCGCATCACAATTTCGTCGATCACCTGATCGAGCGTAAGCAGTGTGGTGTCGATTAGATCGGCGTCGGGGGCCGGCTTGAGCGCGCCGACGGGGCGGTTCCGGTCGCGTTCATCGCGGGCGATGATGCCTTTGAGGATCTCGTCAAACTCGACCACCTCGCCGCGCGCGCGGTGCTGGGCGACGCGGCGCTTGGCGCGCTCGAAAGGGCTGGCGTCGAGAAAAAACTTGACGGCGGCGTCGGGGAACACCACCGTCCCCTGATCGCGCCCCTCGGTGACCAAATTGGGGTGGGCGCGGCCAATCTCCTGCTGCTGGCGGACCATCAGGTCGCGAATCGCCGGAACCACGGCCACGTAAGAAGCCGCCGCGGTCGCTTCCTTGCCGCGCAGGAGGTGGCCCACCGGCTGGCCGTTCAGCAGCACGCCCGGCGGCCGGGTCGCGTAGTCAAACGCAATGCGACAGTGCTCGGCAATGTAGATCAGCTCGCGCCCGTCGTCGAGCCGGGCATTACGGCGAATCGCTTCCAGCCCGATCGCGCGGTACATCGCCCCGGTGTCGAGAAAATCGAGCCCCAGCCGCTCGGCGACGGATTGGGCGACGGTTGACTTTCCGGTGCCGGCCGGACCGTCGATGGTGATGATCATGCCTTGCCTGTCCCGCATTGAAGCCGCCGCGCCGTTCGAGTGTAGACGGGTAGAAGATAGCGATCAGGCGGGGGGATTCAATGTGGGGGAGGGGGAGCGCGTGACCGTGCAGAGCGACTGTTCACCCGCTATAATCATCTACCGCCGAAAGACGGGTCGCAAAAATGATGACCAGTACAGACCATCTCTACATCGCGCGCGACGATTCCATTCTCGGCGGCGAACCGATCATCAAAGGCACCCGAACGCCCGTCCGCGCCATCGTGGAAACGTGGCGGATGGGCGTTGCCCCGGAGGACATCACGACGCATCTCCCTCACCTGACGCTCGCACAGATCTTCGATGCTCTCAGTTATTTTGCAGATCATCAGGATGAGATCGCACGGCACATTGAGCGGAATCGGGTTGCGGATGAGTTGATCGATCCGAGATCCAAACGCTCGTGAGCCGATTCTTCATCAGCCTCTTTCTCGATGAGGACGTAAGCGCCCTCGTGGCCAAGCTGCTGCGGTCACGGGCGTACTCGGCGATGACCACGCAGGAGGCACGTCGGCTCGGCCATAGCGATGCCGAGCAACTGGAATTTGCGACGACCCACCAGATGGCAATGCTGACGCATAACAGGGATGACTTTGCGCAACTTGCCGGCCAATACGCCGCGGCCGGAAAGAATCATTGCGGCATCATCATTGCTGTGCGACGTTCACCTTATGAAATTGCCCGCCGATTGCTCGCGCTTCTGGATCGCATCACTGCGGAGGAAATGGACAACCAGGTAGTGTTCATCTGAGGGGGTTACGAGACCTTCACGCAGCTCGCGCGCGTGGGCCGCGTCTCGCGCTTAGGTCCTTGCGGAGTCGCTGCATGAATCGCCTTTTATCTTTATTTGCAGGCCTCCTTTTTGCCATCGCTCCCCTCGCACGATGCGATGATTGGCCGCAGTGGCTCGGCCCCCAGCGCGACGGCGTCTGGCGCGAATCCGGGTTGGCGGCGTCTTTTCCCAAGGAAGGCCCCAAGCTGCGATGGCGCACCCCAATCGGCTCCGGGTACGCCGGCCCGGCGGTGGCGGGCGGGCGTGTCTACCTGACCGATCGATCGCTGAAGCCGAAGGCAAACAAGCCACCGAACCCGTTCAAGCGGATCACGCAGCCGGGCTATGAGCGCGTGGTTTGCCTCGATGAGGCGAGCGGCAAACAACTGTGGGAGCATCAATACGATTGCGACTACACGATGTCGTATTCCGCCGGGCCCCGCGCAACGCCGACGGTCGATGGCGATCGCGTCTACACGCTAGGAGGCGAAGGGGATCTGCTTTGCCTGGAGACCGCGACGGGAAAGCCGGTTTGGCACAAGCATCTTTCAAGCGAGGAATCGCCCACGCCGGTGTGGGGGTTCGCCGGACACCCGCTGGTGGATGGCGACCGCGTCATTTGTCTGACCGCCGGGAAGGACCCGGCCAGCGGCATGGGCGTGGTGACGGCGTTCGATAAACATACAGGCGCAATCATCTGGACGGCGCTGCCGGACAAGGAGCCGGGCTATTCCGCGCCCATCATCGTAAACGCCGGCGGCAGGCGGCAGCTCATCGTCTGGCACCCGGCATCCATAGACGGGCTCGATCCGGAAACGGGCAAAGTGTACTGGACGCAGGCCTTCGGGCCCGCGAAGCAGGGGCTCACCGTGGGGACGCCGAGGTTTGCCCACGACGAGCGATTCGGCGATCTCCTCTTTCTCTCGACGCAATACGAGGGCTCGATGGTGTTGAAGCTGGACGCCAACGAGCCGGGCGCCAGCGTATTGTGGAAGCGGGCGGGGAAGATCGACAAGAAGACCGAGGCGCTGCACAGCCTGATGGCCAGCCCGATCGTTCGCGGCGGCAATGTGTACGGCATCGACAGCTACGGCGAGCTCCGCTGCCTCGACCTGGCCAACGGCGATCGGCGCTGGGCGACCGCGGAGGCCACCACCTACGACGCCGGTCCGCAAAAATGGTCGACGGCGTTTCTAATCCCGATCGGCGAGCGCGGGCAAAGATTTTTGATCCCCAACGAACACGGGGATCTGATCCTGGCGGACCTCGATCCGCAGGGATACCACGAGATAAGCCGGGCACACGTGCTGGAGCCGACGAACAAGGACCCGCAGCGACCTGTGGTATGGTGCTTTCCCGCCTGTGCCGACCGCAGCGTCTTCTGGCGGAATGACAAGGAGATCATCCGCGTGTCGCTGTCGGCTTCACCAGAGTGAGTCCTGGCCGTGCGACGCGCGAACGCGGCCGATGGCGCGTTCTTTCCACGTCGCGTAATACGCGGGATCCCGGGCGGCGCGCAGGGCGACCATGTGGGCGGCGTCCTCCACTTTCGGGGGTTCCTTCGCCGTGTAATTCAGCTCCTTGAGCTCGGCGTCAATCGCCTGAAGCTTTGCTTTGGCATCGGACTCCTCAGAGGAGGCTGCGAGCCGGCCGCGCTCATGGAGCAGGTCGGCGATGTGCTCCCACCAGGCGCGATCCAGATCGTCGTCGATGTACCTTTGGACATCGGTGCCATAAAGCGTGCTGGGCGTCGCGTGCAGGTATTCAAGATATGTGCTGATCGCGTGGCGCGGGTCGCGCAGGCCCGCGTGGGAATCCTCCACACTGGCCCAGCCGGGGTCGTCCCGGCGGGCGTCGATGCGCTGGGCGCGCAGTTCGGCTTCCGTGGGCGGGGCTTCGAACACCCGCGGGGGTCGCACGCGCGCGGTCGTCGGACGCGAAACGGGGCGCGAGGTCGCCTTAGCCATCGCGGCGGCACGGGCCTGGGCAATCGCCGCGGTGATCTGGTCAGAGCGGCGCTTGTACAGAAACGCGAACGTCCCGATGACGGCCACCGCGCCGATGAAAGCCGTGGCGATGATGCCCGGTGTCCACGTCTTGCGCATCGGCACGTAGAAGTTTCGGCCCGAGTGACCCCACTCATCCTGCTCGGTGCGCGCGGCCCCCGCCATGGCGGCGGGGATCGGGTATGCCGACGTGGGTGGCCCAACCGGCCGACGCGGCGCATCCAGCGCGGATTCGGTCGGCCTGCGGGGCCGAGGCGGCACTGCCGCGGGCGCGGCAGCACGGGCGACGCCGACCTTTAATAAACCATAGGGATCGATCGTGATGGCCGGCGGTGAAGCCTCTGCTCCCAGCGTGATCAGGTCGCCGCTGTTCAGCGTTAGCGGCCCGGTCACCCGATTGTCGTTGACGAACGTGCCGGCGGCACTGCGGGCATCTTCCACGATCCAATCCCCGCCTTGCAGGTAAAGCAGACAATGGCGGCGCGAAATGCCATTGGACGGGATATGAAGTTCAGCGTCGTCAGCCCGCCCCACCACGACCGGCGAATCGCGTGCGCGCTCCGGGATGTCGATCAATTGATCCGCAAGGGCGTGAACGACTCTGACCTGCAAAGCCATGATTTCTCTCACATGAAATGCGTTTGTTGGGGAATACGCCGGTGAAAGCCCGTGGGAGTTTAACCGGTGATTCTGAGAGGATGAAACGACTGGGCCCCAGGGACCCCTCCGGCTTGTCGTGAATCGAGCAGGATTTCGAGTTTGGGCCAAAAACAGGTATGAATAGAGGTCTTACCAATCAGGAGGCCCATGGCGAAGAAGGCTGCAAAAAAGAACACAAAGAAGAATGGCCGCTCGGGAGCCGGAAAG
>JBBRIN010000304.1:0-5570 GCA_038221115.1 Tepidisphaerales bacterium | reverse complement strand
GCCCAACCTGGCAAACTGGACGGGGCGGCTGAGATTCCTGCTGAAGGGGGAGCATCGGCAGTTTCAGGAGCACGATTACCACTACCAGCGGCACATTTCGCCGTCGACGGACGTGCAGCTCCGGCTGATGCTGCGGGAAATCGGGTTTGAGGTGATTGCTTTTAGAGTGGCGGGAAGTTTTTTCGGGCCGTTGAAGAAGGCAGTCCTATTGCCGGTGATCGCGATGGCGCGGTTGATGTGGGGCTCAGCCGGCGGCGACGACGTGCGCCTGTACCTCGCCCGGCGCATCGAGCCGGATTCCACGTCGCCGGGGAGCAGCTCGTTCTACTTCGAGAAAACGGCGGCGGGTGCTGAGTGACGTGCTTAGAAGAGGGTGAGCGTTCGCTGCTCGTCGCGGGACATGCCGCTTTTGGCGCGCCATGTGAATTCGGCAAAGCGATCGCACACCCATTTGATCCAGGGCTCAGGCGCAGGCGATGTGCCCGGGCGCGCTTCCGGGTCCATGTCGCACTGATCGTTGATGTAGTCGATCAGGACGAAGCGATCGGGGCCGGTTGAATCGGTGATGGCGATCTCGGTGGAGAAGAAGTCGATGCCGCTGACGGCCGCCACGCGGTCGATCAACTCGACGGCCGGCAGGAGGTCGAAGCGGTGCAGATCGTCCCAGGTGAACAGGTCGTAACGGTCATGTGCGCCTTCCTTACACCACCAGAGCAGAGAGCGATGGCCGAGGACGTGATAGCCGCGGAGATAGGCGGAGCGCTGATCATAGCGCGTCCAGCGGATCATCTTTTGAATGAGCCAGTCGTCGTTTCGGTCGTAGTCGCGGGCCCTGGCGATGTTGGCACGGGTCGGCTCGACGCCCAGCATGACGCCGCGGTTGCCGAAGCCGACGGAGGGCTTGATCGCACAACGATCGCCGACATCAGATCGTTCGTCTGCGGTCAATTCGCGATCGGCCGAGCCGCTCGGAAGGATGACGGTCGGCGGGAGGGGCAGGCCGGCCTTGAGCAATCGCTCGTGGGAGCTGGCTTTGGATGTCCAGGTCGTGAGGCCCTGCGGCTCGTCGACGACATAAATCCCACGCTGCGCGGCGGCGTGCGCCAGGTCGTTGAAACGGGGGTCGGTGGACGACGCGAGATCGAGATACACGTACGGCTGGAGCCAGCCGCTTTGGATCTCGCGGATCGCATGCTGCACGTTGTCGCCGTTCACCAGCAGCACGCTGAGGCCGCGCTGCGACATGGCCTCGTGGAACAGTTCAACCAGGCGCGAATTGGCGCTCAGGTAGTCGAAGCCAAAAATGAAATCGACGTAGGTGGTCTGCCTCGCCCCGCCCGCGGGGCGCAAGACCCACGGCGAGTTATCGGGCCTGCCGGCAAGTTTTTTGGCGCGGCGGCTTAGCTTGTCGGCGAGCCGGCGGGGGGTGAGAAGGCGCGCGAGCGCTGGAACAGGCGGCCGCGCCTTGAACTGACGGAGCGGCGGCGCCTCGACCGGCACCGGTGCGGCGGCCGGCGCCATGGGCCTGGTCACCGGCATCGCGTGGCTCATCGCATCCTCGAAGCGTTTCACGTCCTGATCCCTCGCTGATTCCGCTGGACACCAAGTCCTCTATCGACGTTATCGTATACAGGGTTGCCGACAAATAAGGCAATGCCCATGTTCAACCGGCGCGGCATTTCCGATAAAACTGCCTGCTGATCCAATCCTGACGGTTGAAGACGACCGGCCACCATCGGAGAGCCAAGGCATGGACGCCCTATCCCAATCGAACGCCAAGCCGCCTGAGACGCGCCCCCTTGCCGCACGCACTGCATCCGCGAGCGCGGTCCGGTTCAACCGCATTTGCGCGGTCCTGGCTGCCGCATGGCTGCTCCTGAGCATGCGCGCGAGCCTGCACCATTGGCCGAGCGACGGGGATTTCCCGCAGTTTTACATGGGCGGCGTGATGGCCCGCGCAGGCGCCTGGGACTCGATCTACCCGATCCCCAAGCCCGACAGCTTGAACAGCGCCGGACTGCCCGAGGATTCGACGATGCGGCCGCGATATGCGCAGGAGGCCGAAAGCCATCACGTGCGCGATGGAACGTATTTCATCCAGCCGCCACCGGTCGCGATTCTGCTCGAGCCGCTTTCGTTTTTCAGCTATCAGACCGCCTATCGCTTCTGGATCCTTCTGTCGATCGCCTGCGCGTGGGGAGTGGCGTGGATGGCGGGCGCGGGCTATGAGCTCATCCTCGGCCGCCGGTCGCGGATCGCTGGACTTATCCTTCTAGTCGTCGCGTGCTCACCGCTGATGCATTACGCGGTGCGGGTGGCGAACATCACGGTCATGGTGGCGCTGCTCATGGGGGTAGCGGTGGTGGGCATCGCGCGCGGCGCGGATGCGGTGCCCGCCGCTGCGGGAGTTCTCGCGGGTGTGCTGAAGTATTCCACCGCGCCCCTGCTGCCCCTGCTGGCGGTGATGCGTCGCTGGAAGCTGCTCGGGTGGTCCGCACTGTTCGCCGTCCTGCTGTGCGCCGCCACATTGATGATCAGCGGGATCGGGCCTTTCAGAACATATCTCACGGAGATCTTCCCAACCTTCAGCCGCACGCATCACCTCGAAGCCAACCAGTCGATCAGCGCTTTTCTCATTCGCGTCACCCACCGCGATGTGCTGCGGGCGGGATTGAAAGCGGTTTTCATGTCAGCCGAGGCGCTGACCTTGATCGGGTTGGTCTGGCTGATGATCCGCGTCCCGCAATCGGCTTGGCGCCGGCCACTGAATGTATTCGCCGCATCAACGGCGCTGCTGGCGTTCCTGTTGGTGTTTTCGCCCATCTTCTGGGCGCACTATCCGGTGTACCTCTGCCCACTTTGGGGATATCTGGCGTGGGAAGCCGGGCAGTCATGGCGCCGCTTCGCGCTGGTTTTCGTGGCCGTCGCGCTGACCTACGTCCCGCTCACGGCATGGTTGGACATGCCGGAGCCTTGGAATACGCATATTCTGCCGTCGGCATTGTTGATGATGGGGCTCGGCGCGTGGCGATTGAGCTGCGCGGCCGATGAATCGGTGACGTTTGAACCGCCGATTTACGCGCGCTTGTCCCCCATCGCAATGACCCTCCTGCCTACAGATCCCGGTTCCGTCGTGCAGTTCAATAGAATCTGTCGGTGCGTCGCCACTGGATGGTTGCTGCTGGCGGTGCCGCTGACGTTTAAGGTTCGCCCTCCGATATACGATGCCTTCGCGCAGTTTTATATGGGTGGCGTGACGGCGCGCCACCGGGCATGGGATGCGCTTTATCCGGTGCCCAAGCCGCAAAGCGTCTACAACCCGGGCCTGGCCGACGATTCCGACATGCGACCGCGGTACGCGGAACTGGCTGAAGAGACGGGGGTGGGTGACCAGCCTCGGTTTATTCAACCGCCTCCGGACGCACTCATCTTCGAGCCGCTGGCGTTTCTCAGTTATCGCCGGGCGCGTTGGGTATGGGTGGTGATTCAATGCGCGTGCGCGCTGGGAATCTCGCTCATGGCCGGGCGATTCTACGAGCTGTCGGCCGGCCGCTCCTCAAAGCTGACCGGCGTCGTGACGCTGATGGCGGCTTGCTCCTACCTCATGTACACAACCCTGCGGGCGCTGAACCAGGAGGCGCTGATTTCGCTGCTGCTGGGCCTGGCCATTCTGGAATTCGCAACCCGAGTCCGACGGCCACTGGTGGCGGGACTCTCTCTCGCGCTCGGTACGTTGCTGAAATACGTCAACGTCATCCTCCTGCCGATCGCGATTGCCGCGCGGCGCTGGCCGGTCGTGGCGTGGTTCGCCCTTGGACTAGCCGTGGCACTTGGTGGAACCTACATCGTCGCGGGAAAAGCGCCGTTCGCCGAGTTCGGCCACATCGCGCCGCTGCTGACCCGGCCCTATGAATCTGAGGGGAACCAATCGATCACCGGATTTCTGCTTCGAGTCACACATCGCATCCCCCCGTTGCCGGCAGCGACGGTGAACGCTGTTCGAGTCATCGGCGCCGCAGCCATGCTGGGCATTCTCGGCCTGCTGTTCCGCCGCCGTCCGCGCGATTGGCAATATCCACCGCTCGTCTTCGCAGCGGCCGCGGTGCTGATCTGCTGGACGCTCGCCTTTAGCCCCCTGACCTGGAACAAGTATTTCCTCTATCTCATCCCCCTGTGGGGCTGGCTTGCTTGGGAAGCCACACAATCGCGCTGGCGATTGGTCGCGGTCACACTCGCGCTGATGGCGACATGGGGACCGTGGGAGGAAATCGACCGACTGAACCTGCACGAGCCGTTCACATCGCATATGTTGTGGGGTTTGGTTGCGATTGCGGTGGTTGCGATCGCGCGGCTCATATCTCCTGCCCCGTCAATCGAATTCGAACGAGCTGCGCGCGAGGACGAGCGGGCGGTTTTGCCCCACGTTCAACAATAGCCCCGCCGACAGAAAGCTGGCGAGCATGCTGCTGCCGCCGTAGCTGACGAAGGGCAACGTGATGCCAGTGACGGGCATGAGGCGCAGGCACACCATCAGGTTCAAAAATGTTTGCGCCGTGAGCATGGCGACGATTCCGACCGCGAGCAACCGGCCGAAGGGTTCGCGCGTGGCCGCCGCGATCTCCACGCCCGCGGCGAACAAAACGACATAGGCCGCGAGGACGATGAGGACGCCGACCAGCCCGAATTGCTCGCCAATCAGGGCGAAGATCATGTCGTTGTGCGCTTCGGGAACTCTGGCGCCCACGGGGATGTTGCCGATGCCTTTGCCGGTGATGCCGCCCGAACCGATGGCGGTCAGCGCCTGCTCCTGCTGAAAATCGAGGCGCTGGGCCTCGTTCGGGTCGCGATGGATCAGCGACTTCACGCGTTTACGCTGGTAATCCTTGAGCATCGAGGGCAGGTGCCGGAAGCCCGGCGTCTCGGTTCCGGCAAGCCAGACAACCGGCACGAACGCCAATCCGAGGGCGACGATGCCGAGCAGGTGATTCGCCTTTGCACCGGCGACAAACAACATGGCGAATAGCACCGGGATGAAGAGCAATGCCATGCCCAAAGCGGGTTGCCGCAGAATCAACATAAACGGCACCACCGCGAGCATGAACGGCGGCAGCAGCCCCCGCCAGGTCCGGTAGTTGGAGCGAAAGCGCAGATAGCGCGCCAGCACCATGCAGAATGCCAGCTTGCTCATTTCCGCCGGCTCGAGGTGGAGGAATTTGAGATCGATCCACGCGCGGGCGCCGTTAATTCGGGGCACGCTGAAAAAACCGGTTACCGGTACGCCGGGCATGACGGTGTAGACGACGAGAATGAGACTGGCGATGTAAAATCCCCAGGCCCATCTCCCGATCTCCTGATAGTTCACCGCCTGAAACAGGAACATGCCGACGGTGCCGATTCCCAGAAACATCACCTGCATGTGAACGTTGGCGGACGGATCGGCGGCGATGCTGACGCAGCCCATGGCGGTGAGCACCGCGATGGCCACGAGAATGGGCCAGTTGGTCGCGATGGCGAGTTGTTGCCAGAACCGTTTCATCGTTAACAGCGACGGTCGGTGGACGGTTGATGGA
>JBBRIN010000303.1:0-5575 GCA_038221115.1 Tepidisphaerales bacterium | reverse complement strand
ATGATGCATTTTGATGTAAGTCATATATGCTAAATTGTTTAAGTGATGCAACATGGTCTCTTTGGGGATGCGGATGATGCATGCACATGAGTGAATTTGAGGCGGATGTTTTTCTGTGAGGATTGATGACGCGGTTGTGTGTGGCCATCTTTGTTCGGGATGAAGCTAATGCGCGACGGGATATTGCGCTGGCGGCGGAGGCCGGGGTGGACATGGTCGAACTGCGGGTGGATACGGCAACGGACGAAGTGCAGCTTTACCCTCTGATCCGCGACAGCATCCTCCCTTGCATCGTGACATGTCGACCGACGTGGGAGGGTGGCCAGTGTGAGTTGCCTGATGAAAGCCGTGTCGGCTTTTTGAAATCAACCATCACCGAGGACGCCAGATACATCGACGTTGAGTTGGCGACGCTGAAGATGGGGTATCCGGTGCGAACGGCAACTGCGGCGTGGCGCACGAAGCCGCCGCCGGAGCTGATCGTGAGCGCACACGATTTCCAGGGTCGGCCGGCGCGATTGACAGCGATCGTGCAGGAATTGTGGGAGGGGCCGGGGGACGTGGCGAAGATTGTCTGGACGGCGCGGACGATTCGGGACAATCTGGAGGCGTTTGAGATTTTGCGGCATCGGGCCAAGCCGACGATTGCGCTGTGCATGGGGGAGCATGGGTTGATCTCGCGGATCCTGGCGAAGAAGTTTGGGGCGTTTTTGACGTTCGCGTCGCTTGGCGCGGACTCGGGGACGGCGCCGGGGCAGATCTCGATCGCGGACATGAAGGGGGTGTATCGGTGGGACGCGATCGGGAAGGAGACGAAGGTGTATGGGGTGTTGGGGTCGCCGGTGATGCATTCGATGTCGCCGGCGATTCATAACGCGGCGTTCGAGGCGGTTGGGCACGATGGGGTGTATCTGCCGCTGCTGGTACACGAGGGATATGAGAGTTTTAAGGCCTTCATGGAGGTATTTCTGGCGTTTGAGCCGCTGCATTTTTCGGGGGTGAGCGTGACGCTGCCGCATAAGGAAAATGCGTTGAGGTATCTGGTGGAGAAGGGGGCGGAGGTGGAGGAGTTGGCGTTGCGGATTGGGGCGGTGAATACGATTGTTGTGGAGAGGGTTCAGGGTTCAGGGTTCGGGGTTCAGGGGGGAGAGGAGGCGGGAGCCGGTAGCCAGGAGGCGGGAGAGGGAGGACAAGGCGACAAGGGGACAAGGGGACAAGGGGAGTTGGGGTCTTCGCTGAACCCTGAACCCCGAACCCTAAACCCTCGCTTCCGTCTCCGGGGATTCAATACGGATTATGCGGCGATATTGGATAGCATTACTTCGAAGATGGGGATCAGGCGGGAGCAGTTGGGGGAGTATCGGGTGGCGGTGATCGGGGCGGGGGGGACGGGGCGGACGGCGGTGGCGGCGCTGGCGCACTACGGGGCGACAGTCGTCGTCTATAACCGGACGATGGAACGGGCGGAGGCGCTGGCGAAAGAGTTTAACGGGCGGACTGGCAAGGTGGTGGCGGCGCGGATGGAGAAGCTTTGCGATTCGTGCTGTCATGTGTTCATCAACTGTACGTCGATGGGGATGTGGCCGAAGGTGGATGAGTCGCCGGTGGGGGATCAGGTCTTGAAGTTTGGGGCGGAGACGGTGGTGTTCGATACGATTTATAATCCGATGAAGACTCGGTTTCTGCGGGAGGCGGAGGGGGCGGGGGCTAAGGTCATCAGCGGGGTGGAGATGTTCGTGCGGCAGGCGGTGGGGCAGTTTGAGGGGTGGACGGGGGAGATTGCTCCCGTTGAGGTGATGAGGGGGGTGGTAGAAATGCGGCTTCTGCAGATCGGAAAGGGGCATTCCTAGCGATCGCTCTCGAGATGGATTGGCAAGTTAGCTGGGAAGCTGGTAAGGTGGGTGCGTGAAGACGACGTTGGACTTGCCTGAGGAATTGGTCCGGCAGCTGAAGCTTCGTGCGGTTCAGGAGGGGCGAAGGTTGAAAGATCTTGCCGCCGAGTTTTTGGCAGCGGGTCTTTCGCCACAATCCGAGGCACCAGCAAGGGGCGGAACACTGGTTCCCAAATCACTGCCCAAGATCAGCGCCCGGCCCGCGCCTGCGGGGAACGAGAAGTCAATGTCGGCGCAAGAGTGGAGCGACTGGCTGAAAGAGGTTGAGCAAAGGCAGGAAGTGGAGCGACATGAAGCGATTCTTGGACACCAGCACGTGGATCGCGCTGACGATTGACACTCATCCGCTGCACGCCTCCGCCAGGGGCTGGTATGAGGACGCGCCGCTGGCGCGGGGAGAGTTGCTGTTTTGCCGGTCGACCGAGCAGAGTTTCCTGCGCTTAATCACGCAGGCGCAGGTGATGAACCGGTGCGGCATCGAGCCGCTGACAAACGAGCAAGCTGGGTCATTTCTTGAAAACGTGTATGCCGACCCGGCCGTCGCCCAGGCGGACGAACCGCCCGCCACGCGTGCGCTCTGGCTGGAGTTCGCGAAACGGCCGACGGCCTCGCCGAATGTGTGGATGGATGCGTATTTGAGCGCGTTCGCGATCGCGCTGGGGGCGGAGTTGGTGACGTTCGATCGGGGATTTGTCTCGTTCGTTCCGAATGGGCTTGTCGTGCGGACGCTGAGTGCTTCGGCGGCGCCGGGGGGGGAATGAGCGTCGGCTCCGCGCGAGGTCAATGCGCTGCGCGTCGTACGAAGTTCATAGCGTTCTTCATATATCCGGCGTCTGCGTCGAGTGCTTGTTCAGGATGAGCTTCGAGACGACGAAGGCGATGTCGTTCGCATAGCCGCTGTCGGATGCCTGCTGAAGGCGTTCCCGGATCCACGCGGCATTGAGGAGCGTCCAACCCCGTTTAGCGAAATGTTCTTTTAAGGCCGCTTCGCAACCTGAAGCAATCTTTCCGATGGCCATTCCGAACCGGATTTTTGGCTTGGGTGCGCAGGCACGGCTTTGAACGAGTTGCCTTGCAAGTCGTTTCAGTACGACTTGGCGAAGCTTGGCATTTACCAAAAGCTTGTATCGTTTGGGAGGGATTCTGGGAGAACGAAAAATGAAAAACTAAAAATCACTACTGTCCGGTTAACGCTCAGACGAATCACCGCATTGCCCGAGATTTCTAGGTTCTAGCACACATGTTCCGATTTTTCGATTTCAACTTCGATTCGCCAATCCAGCCCGGTTGCCGGGGCGAGCGTGCCGGCGATCCTGCCGGGCATGCACGCCGGACGATTCATCTTCGCTCAACTCCTGGACCTTCTCTCTCGCTACGAGTTCAACAAATGCGTCGGCCGATACGACGGCAATCGCCGGGTCCGTTCCTTCTCCTGCTGGGACCAGTTCCTGGTCATGCTCTTCGCCCAACTCACCTACCGCGAGTCGTTGCGCGACATCGAATCGTGCCTGCGTGCTTTTCCCAAGCAGCTCTATCACCTGGGCATCCGCGGCGTCGTCTCCCGCTCCACTCTCGCCGACGCAAACGAGAACCGATCGTGGCGCATCTGGGCGGACTTCGCGATGACGCTGATCGCCCACGCCCGGCGTCTATACGCCGGCGAGCCGGTCGCCGGCGGGATCCCGGCGCCCGTATTCCCAGGTGCGCACCGCAAGAAGTTCGAACTTGAGCAATTGATCCCGAAGGTTCGCGATGGGATCGACAGCATGTCCGGAAAGCTTTTTAAGCTTTGAATCTTTGGTCATGACACCGTTCGAGGCGACGCCGATTCCGCGCCGTCAGGCCAGAGGTGCGTGCAGTAGCCCAATAGTTCCGACGGCTGTTGTCGACGATGAACAGTTCTCTGTCTGGAGGTGCTGGTTCGATTGGGCATGCCCCTCGTTCCCTTTCCGGGGTGAGGATAGCGTTGCATGACATTTCGTACCAGCGCGTTGGTCGCCACTACCCGATCCGACGAATGACATCTTGTGCTTTGGCGTGGTCCTGCTCCGCGTAGATTTCCGTCACCAGTGCAGATTTATGCCCGAGGATCACGCGCGCCGTCTCGATTCCAAACTCGCGCCGGATGTTCGTCGCCGCGTTGTGGCGGAGCTGGTGTGGATGCCAAGACGGTACCAGCACTTGGTCGGCTGGAACGTCAGGTCGTGCCTTATGGGCCGCAACGTCTGCGGCGGCACACGCTCGCGCAATGGCGCGCCGGTAGGCTGAGACGTCGTAGGTCTCGCCAGCCGCGCGTTTGCGCGTCCGAGCCATGGCAAGTTCGTGCCGTCGTTTTTGAGAGGGCGTCATAGGCCGGCAGCGCTTTCCCCGCTGCTCATCTCGTCGTTCTGCTTCCGCCTCGCGGGGCGAGAAAAATGGCGCGTCGACCGCACGGCCCGGCAGAAACGGCTTGATCACTTCCTGCGCCTTCGGCCCCAGGTAGATCGTCCGCGAATGCCCGTGATGGGCAGTCTTATGGGTGGGTGGCGTATACGTCCACACTTCAGCGCTGGTGCTCAGATCGACCGGGCGCATCTCGAGTAGTTCCCCCGGCCGAGCGCCAGTCAGCAGTTGAAGCTGGATTAGCGTCTCGACCTGGCGGCTCAGGAAAGGCAGAACCGCGGCAACGTGTTCGTCAGCAACGGGCCGCACGGGATCGCTTTCGGCGGCGTCACAACGCCCCCGCTTCAGCGGCGCCACCGCCTGCAGCGCATGGTAGATCATGGCAGGAAGGATCTCCTGCTCAACGCCCCATTTGAAGACGGCCCGGACCCGCCCGACCTGTTTGTTGACGGTGTTTCGGCACCACCCGAGGCGCACCATTTCATCGCGCACGATTTTAAGCGCTTTTGGCCCCATGTCGGCCGCGGAAGTTGTCCCGAAAAGACGGCGCAGGACGCGAAGGGCGCTGCAAAAGACGTGCAGCTCGCTGGTGGCACGACCGTCAGGCTTGCGGTAGTAGTTTTCGGCGTGGTGCCAGAACGCGGCGATCAGCTCAATGACGGTCAGTCCCGCGGATTGGTATTCCACCGCCGGCGAGGGCCGAGGCAAACTGCGGCCCGACGAAAGCCACTGAGCGATGAGACGATCGTACCGCTCGTGGCTGCGCGGAGTGCCATGCGCACCGAGGTAGAAATCACGTCCATTGAGGCGGACAACGGCTTGGCCTGTGGGTTTGTGAAGCCGGTAACCAGGGGTATGGGTGGCGACGCGTGGCATATCCGATGACCTCCGCCCGGGCAGTGTGGTAGTACTACTGGGCAAAATGAGGTTTTCGGGCCGCGCCGTCGAAAAAGACGGGTATACGCAACTCGCGTATTCAGCCACTCTTACTTCGAAATCGGGGTGACAGGATTTGAACCTGCGACCTCTTGGTCCCGAACCAAGCGCTCTACCAAACTGAGCTACACCCCGGGAAATTAAAACCCGTCCGCGCGGCACGCGACTGCGGGGTAGTGACTGTACCGCAATTGTCGACTGCCAACAAGCACAGGCGCGGCCGGGGCAGGGCCTTTCAGTTCTCAGTTAATTTGCGGTGTACGGCCTGCAGGGCCTTGACGGGGTTTGCGCAGAAGGTCCGGAGTTGAGCGGCCCGGTTTTTGACCTTGAGGGTTTGCAGCACGTTGAGCACGCTGTTCCTCAGG
>JBBRIN010000302.1:0-5580 GCA_038221115.1 Tepidisphaerales bacterium | reverse complement strand
CGATTTGCGGATCAGGTCGATCTCATTGTCATCCTTCACCCGCCGGATGTTCGCCATTACGTTGTCCAGCGGCACCAACTCCGGCGCCGCCTTCAAATCCTTCAACTCCTTGATCGCCGTGTGCAGGGCATCGATCTGCCCCACCGTCGTGTAGTTCGCCTCAAATCCCACCCGCTTTAACTTGGCCTCCGCCAACGCTTTCGCGACCGCATCCGCCATCTTCCCCTCGCGCATCGTCAGCTTCATCCACCCCGCCTCGATCTCCGCCTGCTCCTTGTACCGAAAGTCCGTAACCAGATGAAAGTCTTTAGGCGTAATCAGCCCGATCGAGTCATCCCCCGTAAAGTTCGTCAAATACGCGATATCCGCCGCATGCGTCAGCAGCAGCGCGTCGAGGTTCAGTTCCTTCATCGCGTCGCGGACATTCTTATGCCTGACCTTCAGATAGGCCTTGGCGCGGGATACAACGGTAGTGGTCGGCATGTGTTAAATCTCACCCGGGAACGTGTACTCTGTTAGGGGGTTTAAGGGTACGGGGGGGTGGGGGGAGTGTCAACGGGAGGCGCGGCGATCGTTCGGTATGATGTGATATAAGTAGCGGAGCCGTTGGGCCGGGTCGAGGAATGGTCCGCGGGAGTGCCGGCGGACCTTACCCCGCTCTCCGGGTTCATAATCCTACGGGCTTCGAGAAGAAGGGACGCCGTCCGCCGATTCGAACGGCTCCCAGAAAATGAGTTGCCCGTATTTCATTGGAGCCGATACGAATTCGCCCCGTGAGGGCACCATATCCAATAGGTCGCCGCCGCGCATCTGGCACGCAATGCTGAAGCGTTCCCCGTTCAGTTCAAAGACAATCCTAAACTTCGAATCATCAGTAGGGTCCGGCTGTGCCGCGAACATGCGCGTCCGGGTGCCGTCGGGAAAGCTTGCCACAACGACATTGTATCGCTTCATCGCCGGCAGCCTGCTTCCCGACCACCCCACGGGCTCGTAAATATACGCTACAAGATTCAACGCAGACCCCGGCGGGATAAAATCGATGGGAATGGCGTCGTAGGAGGTGGCAGCGTCAACGACGATGAGTCGCTCCGTCTCCGCCGCCGACCGCCGATGCAGAAAAACATTCGCAATGCCGGGCGATGGTTTCCCCGAGGAGGTAGGCGCGGTGAGATGGCTCAGTTTTGCCCACTCGGGCGACGGAAGGTATGCGAATCGAGTGCCGCCCTCTCTCTCCGCGGGCCGGCTTCTCTGCACCGGCGCCGAACTATGCCACAAATAACCCGGCCGCGCTGCCCACCGCTCCTTGGCGTCCGGCGAGTCGTCCAACACGACGCAATCCGGAGGCAGCGCGCAATTCATGCAGCGACGCTGCCAGTACATCAAAGTCGCTCGCCGCAATACTCGCGGCCCCCAGCGCCAGCCGACACCGGCCAAAACCAATAACACCCCGATGATTAGCAGTCGGTGATATGCCTTGCGGCGTAGCCAAGCCGGCGGGGGTGCATACGAGAGCTGATGTTCCATGGTTCCAGATCATCTTATCTTCTTACGCTGGCATCGTCACGGACTTGGCGGGTTGCATGGCCACGCCCTCGACACCGCACGCTTCATCCCGCGCACGGGGTGCTTCATCCCGCGCACCGGGTGCTTCATCCAGCGCACCGCACGCTTCATCCTGCGCACCGAACGCGTCATCCGGCGCACCGGATGTTTCATCCCGCGCACCGGATGCTCCATCGGGCGCACCGGATCCTCCATCGGGCGCACCGGATGCTCCATCCCGTCGACAGGATGGAACATCCAATTCGTTATCAAGACGTGCCGTGCGGGCGAGAAGCGCGTTTTCAGGGCTGAAAATGAAAATCTACCTATCGGTCGCGACGCACGCGATGCTCCGACTTAATCGGACGTGACTTTTTTTCGACGCGATCGTCACAGCCGCTATCGTTGCGGGTCCCCTGCGCCACGCGTCGGCGTGGGCATGCTCTTTCCGCTGGCGAAGCGTCTCGTGAGAAGTGAAGACATGCCCACCGGGCTCGATCGCGGCGTAGCGTTTACCGCTTTATCCTCGCACTCCCCCCCCTAAACACGTGCATCAACTCCTCCAGATCAATCTGGCTCGTATCCCCGCGCGTCGATTGCAGCAGCGCCCCATGCGCAGCACCCAGATTCACGCACTCCTGCGGCGTCATCCCCGTCAAAAACCCATACGCAAACCCCGACGAGAACCCATCCCCGCCACCCACCCGATCCTCAATCTCCAGGCTCTCATACCGGCGCGATTCATAAAACTGCCCCTCGTGCCACAGGATCGCCGACCAGTTATTCACCAGCCCCGACTTTACCTCGCGCAGCGTCGTCCCCACCACCTTCACATTCGGGTACGCCTTCACGACGCGCTCGACCATCTGCTTATACGCCCGCGTATCCAGCGCCCCCGCCAGGTGCTCATCCACCCCCTCCACATCAAACCCCAGCACTTTCTGAAAATCCTCCTCGTTCCCGATCAGGCAGTCGACCAGAGGGATCAGGTCCTTCGTCTTCGCCTGCGCCTCCTTCGCGCTCCAGAGCTTCGACCGAAAGTTCAGGTCATAGCTCGTGATCGTGCCGGCAGCCTTGGCGGCCGCGAGGGCCTCATGGCATACCTTCGCGCAAGAGTCTGACAGGGCTGTAAAGATTCCCCCCGTATGAAGCCACCGCGCCGGCTTCTCCCTGAACAGCTTCCCAAAATCGACCTGCCCCGGCGCCATATGCGCCGCCGCCGAATGCCCCCGATCGTACAGCGTCACCGACGCCCGCGGCCCCGTCCCCACCTCCGTAAAGTTCAACCCGATCCGATCCGCCCGTCCCACCCCGTCATATTTCGCCACCACCACCGGCGACACATCCACCCCCACCGCCCGCGCATGATTCAGAATGACCTTCCCCAGCGGGTTATCGACAAGCCGCGAGCAAAACCCCGTCGCAAGCCCCAGCCGCGCCAACGCATACGCCACGTTGTACTCCCCACCGCCCACGTGCACCTCCAGCGTCGGCGAAAACTCAATCCGCCCATGCCCCGGCGGCGACAACCGAATCATGCACTCGCCAAGCGAAAGGAGGTCAAGCCGCGCCTTATCTTGCGGAAGGATCGTCATGGTGCGTGGAATTTAACCGCGCCAAACAGGAGAGCAATGGGAGCCGAATGAGACGAGGCCGCAGAGCATGCAGCAAGACGTTCCGTCCGGCGGCGTACTCAACGGCCTCTGAGCGAAAGCTCCTCTTCGGGGTGCTTTTGCTAAATGACTCCTCTACCGACTCGATGACTCATCGACGCGCCGGTTTTATCCTGAGTCGCCTCGGGCCGGCCTTCACCGCCACCGGTCATCTGCGCGCCGCGGTTTGATTCTCCGCCACCAGCAGCTCCGCCGCCCGCGCTGCGCGAACGGGATTGTTGACCGCGCCGTTGACCGCCGCCGCCCGATCCGCCGCCAGAAGCGGGCATGTCGGCGAAGAACATCTGGTACGCCAGGTATCCCAGCGCGCCATACACTGCCATTTTGATAAGACCCATAGCAAAACCTCCGTGAAAAGATGAACCCACCAGATGGTACGATCTGGGGCGCGCCAGCGCCTACCAGCAAAATACGTGAAGTGGATGCTGGAGGCTCACATGACCGCCAAACCCCATCGCTTGTCACGCTGCTCGCCCGGCATAGAATCCCGGCCATGCGCGATCCCCGTTTGCAGAAGCTCGCCGGCGTGCTCGTCAACTACAGCGTTGGCGTCAAGCCGGGCCAGCTCTGCCGCATCAGCGGCCCGCCCGTCGGCCAACCGCTCATCGTCGCGCTCTATGAAAAAGTTCTCGAAGCGGGCGGCCACCCCGCCGTGAGAATGGTCCCCGAGGAACTGAGCGAGATTTTTCTGAAGAAGGGCAACGCGGATCAGTTGCGCTTCTGCAATCCGGTCAGCCTCTACGAATACGAGAAGCTCGATTGCTCGATCGGCATCTGGGCCGAGGAAAACACCAAGGCCCTGACCAACTGCGACCCCAAGAAGATCGGCACGACGCAAGCGGCGCGCAAGCCGCTGATGGACATCTTCATGAAGCGCGCCGCCGAGGGAAAGCTCCATTGGGTCGGCACGCAATACCCATCGCAAGCCTGCGCGCAGGATGCCGAGATGAGCCAGGCGGAGTACGAGGATTTCGTCTTCGCCGCCGGCCTGATCGACAAGCCCGACCCCGTCGCCGCCTGGAAGCAGATCAGCCAGCGGCAGCAGCGCCTCGTCGATTTTCTGAAGGGCAAGACCGAGTACCGGGTGAAGTCCGCCAACGGAACCGACGTGCGCATGAGCCTCGCCGGCAAGACGTGGATCAACTGCGACGGTCACGAAAACTTCCCCGACGGCGAGGTATTCAGCGGCCCCGTGGTCGATTCGGTGGACGGCCAGATCAACTTCAGCTTTCCCGCCATTCACCACGGTCGCGAGTGCGATGGCGTTCGGCTCACCTTTCGCAACGGCAAAGTGGTGGACGCCTCCGCCAGCAAAGGACTCGACTTTCTCATCTCCATGCTCGACATGGACCCCGGCAGCCGCTTCCTCGGCGAGTGCGCCATCGGCACAAACTACGATATTCAGCAGTACACGCGCAACACGCTCTTCGACGAGAAGATCGGCGGCACCTGCCACTTCGCCCTGGGCGCCGGCTATCCAGAAAGCGGCAACAACAACCAATCCGGCCTGCACTGGGACATGGTCGTCGACCTCCGCAATGGCGGGTTCGTCGAGGCCGATGGACAGAAGATCGTCATCGACGGAAAGTTCACCAAAGAAGGCTTCCCCGGCCCCGTCTAAGCCACTCGACACCGAAAAGCCACGCCGTATAATGCCATGTCCATCGCCCAGGTGGCGGAATTGGCAGACGCACTACTTTGAGGTGGTAGCGAGGCAACTCGTGCAGGTTCAAGTCCTGTCCTGGGCATTAACCCGTCGAAAGACGGGTTTTTTCTTGTCTTCTTCCTGCCAACTCATCCCGCTGCCAGAGGAATCTCCGTCAAGCGCAGTTTCGCCGCCCCGAAGGGTATCAATTCCACGTCTTTCATCGGCTCGCTGCTGCTGACCGGGCTCGCCGGTGGAGGAGCGGCAGCGTTCTTCTCCAAGCCCCAATCCGGAATCCGCCGCGCCTTCACTGTCGCTCGCACCGGCGCCCCCTCCGGCGAGAACGGCTGTTCACCCGGCGGCTTGATCACAAACGTCATCGACTTTTCAGGATGCTCCGGGTCGAGGCACAGGGCATAGTTCCACGGTTGGGTCGGATGCAGTTCCCAGTCGGCGTACGGAACCGTCCCTCGCAGCTTTCGCCATTCACCGGGAACATTCATGCTGAACACCAGCGGCCCGCGCTCAATACACACCGCGTTATTGAAGCGCCGCTGAACTCGCGGCTGCATAGGCAGATGGAGCACGATCTGGGTGCCGGTCTTCCACTTTCGCTTCAGGCGATGGAACGCCCCCGCCTTGACGCTTAAGCGCGACTCGCTGTCAATTTGAACTGTCGCTCCTTCCGCCCAGCCGGGGATTCGCAGAAGCAGAGGAAAG
>JBBRIN010000301.1:0-5595 GCA_038221115.1 Tepidisphaerales bacterium | reverse complement strand
ACGCGCCGGCGGCGGAGGGGCGGCAGTGGCTGCTGGACGAACGGCTCGTTGCGGCGAATCGGATCACGACGATCCCGCATGGGATCGATCCCGAGAAATTCCCTCTGGCGGATGACGCGGCTCGCGGGGCGGCGCGGGCGGATTTGGGATTGGGGGCTGGGGATCGGGTGGCAGCGTTTGTGGGGCGGTTGGATGATCCGAAGAACGCGGACTGGCTGCTGGACGTGGCGGACGCGGCGCGGGGACGGGTGGCGAATTTGAAGCTGATTCTGGCGGGGGATGGGCCGGACGAGACGGCGCTGCGCGCGGCGGTCGCGGCGCGGGGGCTGGGGGATCGGGTGATCCTGCTGGGGCAGCGAGAGCCGCTGGGTGTGTATCAGGCGGCAGATGCACTGCTCTTGCCGTCGGGGCGGGAAGGCTTTGCGCTGGCGTGCGCGGAGGCGATGAGCGTCGGCGTCCCGGTGCTGCGGACGCGGACGAGCGGGACGGCGGAGATGATTGTCGAGGGGGTGACGGGACGGTCGGTGCCGATCGACCATGAGGCGTTTGTGCGCGGCGCGGTTGAGTTTCTGTCGAACGGCGACAGGTTGCGCGAGATGGGGCGGGCTGCGGCGGAGCACGTGCGGGAACACCTGAGCTTCGCGGCGCAGGTGGAGCGCACGATCGAGTTGTACGAGCGACTGCGGGTGGGAGCGGCGGCGGCCGCGGGTCAGGCGATCAGATCGTGAACGACGCGGGATTTTTCGACGCCGACGAGGGTTTCGTCGCGGCCTTCGAAGGGGTAGGTGAGCTGCGAGACGTTGACGCCGAGCAGGTGGAGGATGGTGGCGTGGAGGTCGGGGACATTGACGACGTTGTCGATGCTGGCGTAGCCGAAATCGTCGGTGGCGCCGTAGGTGGTGCCGCCCTTGATGCCGCCGCCGGCCATCCAGAAGCTGAAACCGGCGGGGTTATGGTCGCGGCCGTCGCCGGCTTCGACGGTGGGGAGCCGGCCGAACTCACCGGTCCAGACGACGAGGGTTTCATCGAGCAGGCCGCGCTGCTTGAGGTCTTTGATGAGGGCTGCGACGGGTTGATCGCTCTGGCCGCAGGAGCGAGGGAGGGCCTGATTGAGGTTGGAGTGGTGGTCCCAGTCGGTGCGCATGACGTGAACGAAGCGGACGCCGGCCTCGACGAGGCGGCGGGCGACGAGGCAGCGGCGGCCGAAGGGTTCGGTCTTGCGATCGTTGAGGCCGTACATTTCCGTGATCGAGGCGGGTTCGCTGGAGATATCCACCTGGTGCATCGCCTCGACCTGCATGCGGGCGGCGAGCTCGAAGTTCTGGATGCGCGCGTCCAGCTCGCTGGTCTCGCGACGGAGCGATTGGTGGCGGCGATTGAGGGTCTGCGTCAGATCGAGGTAGTCGCGCTGAGGACCGGTGAGCGCGGCATCCTTCGGCGGGTGAAGGTAGAAGAAGGGGTCGGCGCCGTCGGTGTTGAGGGGACTGCCCTGATAGAGCGCGGGAAGGCAACCGGCGGACATGGCATTGCGCGTGCGCTCGGACGTGCCTTCGGGCATGCAGACGTAGGAGGGGAGGTTGCCGTTCTCGCTGCCGAGGCCGTAGGTGACCCAACTGCCGAGGGTGGGGAAGCCGGAGAGCGGGCGGCCGGTGTGCATCATCAGAAGCGCTTCGCCGTGATCGATGCGGGTGGTTTTTCCGGAGCGGATGACCGCGATGTCATCGACGACCGTGGAGAGGTGGGGCAACAATTCGGAGAGTTCGGTGCCGGATTTGCCGTAGCGCGCGAACTTGAACTTGGTGGGCATCACCTGGGCGGTGGCCTTGGTGTCGCGGGTGGTAAAGGAGAGGGGGATCGGCTTGCCGGCGTACTTTTGAAGGGCGGGCTTGGGGTCGAAGAGGTCCATCTGGCTGGGGCCACCGCCCATGTAGAGGAAGATGACGCGCTTGGCTTTGGGGGCAAAGTGCGGGCGCTTGGGCGCGAGGTTGAGGGCGAGTGGGGGTAGCTGAGCGGCGGCGTTGACGGTCTGGTGCTGGCTGAGGAGCCAGGCGAGGGCGATGCCACCGAGACCGCCGGCGGATTTGGCCAGCATGTCGCGGCGGGTGAGCTGGTCGTTGCACCGGTATCGGCCGGAGCAGGGGAATAGTCGGGGCGTCGGGAACGGATTCATTACAACTCTCTACAAGGCATTAGTCGACGTAGAGGAACTCGTTGCAGCTTAACAGGGCGTGAGCGATTAATTGCCAGGTACGTTCTTCCGGGGAAGCGGCGCGGAGGATCGGGTCGAACGCAGATCGCTCGTCGATGTCGGGCGATCGCGATAGCGTCAGACGGAAGGCGCGATCGAGGCGGTCGGCGGGAGATGTCGCCTCGCGGCAGACGCGAGCGGCGAGGGCTTTGGCGCATTCCAGCACTTCGGGGTGATTCATCATGGCCAGCGACTGCGCGGGGATGGCCGAGTCGGCGCGCTTCGGCCAGTTGGTGTCCATCGCTGGGGCGTCGAACAGAGCGAGGAGCGTGGGCACCTGGGAACGGATGGAGGTGAGGTAAACGCTGCGGCGGTGGCGGCCGGGGTTGGTGGCGGAGACGACGAAGGATCCGTCGGGGTATTGGCCGGGCTGGATGGAAGGGCCGCCGGTGGTCAAGTCAAGCAGACCGGCGGCGGAGAGCATGGCGTCGCGGAAGGGTTCGGCCTCGATGCGGCGGCGGGGGAAGGAGGCGAGGGCCGATGCGGGCATGGTATCGGACTCGGAGCGCAGGCCGGATTGGCGATAGGCGGTGGAGTTGACGATCAGGCGATGCATGTGCTTGACGGACCAGCCGGATTGGACGAACTCGGTGGCGAGCCAATCGAGCAACTGCGGATGGCTGGGGGGCGAGCCGCGGTGGCCGAAATCGTCGGGCGAAGCGACGATGCCGGTGCCGAAGTGGTATTGCCAGATACGGTTGACCATGACGCGCGCGGTGAGCGGGTGATTGGGGCGGACGAGCCAGCGCGCGAAGGCGAGGCGGCGGCCGGTGGTGGCGGCGCCAGGGGCGGGCGGCGCGGGAGGCTGCCAGGGATGTGCTGGATCATCGAGGACGCGAATGACGCCGGGGCCGACGACGCGGCCGGGTTGGGTGAAGTCGCCGCGCGTCAGGACGTGCACGGGAGTGGGATCGGTGGAGACATCCCACAACGCCCAGATGAACTCGGGGAGTTGGTTCACCTCATCCTGAATCGCCTTCACGCGGTTCTGGTTTTTCTTCAGTGCCGGACCGAGGTCAGGATAAGTTGACTTGAGGAAATCCAGTGATGCGCCCAGCTCGGCGGCGGCGAGGATCAGGAGGTTCTGCTGCGGCTCCTTGCGGTCGCGATCGGGAATCGCCAAGGCGGCTTCGATCTGGGACTTGTCGAGCTTGTCGCTGAGACGGTCGAGGTTTTCCTTGAGGTACTGATCGCGAAAGCGGAACTCGATGCCGCTGCGCTTCTCATATTCGAGGCGGTCGCGCTCGGCGGTTAGCGTCTCCATCCGTCTTTGAAAGGCATCGCGGCCGGCGCGGTCGAGCAAGGGGATGGCTCGGACGGGGCCGACGGCGAGGTTGTAGATCATGCCGGGCTGCCATTTTTCCATGTCATAAGCGGCACCGAAGACGGCGATGAGGTTGAAATACTCCTCCTGGCTGATCGGATCGAACTTGTGATCGTGGCAGCGGGTGCAGTTAAGGGTGAGGCCGAGCACGGCCTTGGTGGAGACTTCCATGGACTGCTGCTGGGCGGGGAAGCGTTTGTCGTATTGGACGATGAACTGGTTGTCCGTTCCGTCAGGGACGCAGCGGAGGAATCCGGTGGCGGTGAGTTTTTCGATGGTGTCGGGGGAGAAGCGATCTTCGTGCTGCCAATCGGCGAGCTCGTCGCCGGCGAACTGCTCGATGAGGAACTGGTCGTAGGGCTTGTCCTCGTTGAAGGCGTTGATGACGTAATCGCGATAACGCCAGAAACCCTGGCGGAGGCGGTCGGCGACGAGGAGGGTGGATTCGGCCCAGCCGGCGACGTCGAGCCAGTGCCGGCCCCAGCGCTCGCCGTAGCGCGGGGAGGCGAGGAGGCGATCGATGAGTTGCTCGTAGGCATTCGGCGAGGTGTCGGCGAGAAAGGCGTCGAGCTCTTCGGGCGTGGGTGGAAGGCCGATCAGATCGAAGTAGAGGCGGCGAGCAAGC
Source organism: Tepidisphaerales bacterium (assembly GCA_038221115.1). GTDB lineage: Bacteria > Planctomycetota > Phycisphaerae > Tepidisphaerales > Tepidisphaeraceae > JANXVV01. The sequence continues at coordinate 1,398 of JBBRIN010000301.1, read as the reverse complement.
GTGCGGCGCTCGGCGGGCGCGCTGAAGCTGCGGCCGGCGGCTTCGAGCGGGGCTAGCAGGAAGCGGTCGATCGGTGTTCTGATGAGAGATTCGGTGCGCACGGTTGGAAGCGGCGGGCGCACGGGCGGGTGGAAGGCCCAGTGATCGGCGGACGGCTTGGTGGTGGAGGGAAGGGAAGATTCGTCGCGGGGATCGGGGGCGCCGGATTCGATCCAGGTGACGAAGTCGGCGATGACGGCGTCGGGGAGCTTGGGCTTGCCGTCGGGCATCTTGAGGTCCCCTTCGTGCCGGATGGATTTGATGATGAGGCTCAGGGCGACGCTCCCGGGGACCACCGCTTGGCCGCTGTCGCCACCGCGGCGGGTGGACTCGCGGGAATCGAGGCGCAGGCCGCCTTTCAGCTTGCGGGATGCCTTGGAATGGCACTCGTAGCATTCCTTGACCAGGACGGGGCGGATTTTGGCTTCGAAGAATTGCAACTGTTGGGGGGTGATTGGGGCTTGTGCATCGAACATCGCCGCCGGGGCGGTCGTGGGGGCGGCGGTGGTGAGAATGGGGAGGAGGGCGCAGAAGGAGAGGATCAGCGCGATGGGGCGGTCGAGTTGTGAGTCGTACTGGCGCATGGACGGTGCGGTGAGGGAGGTGATACCGAGCGGTGTTATCTTAGCAGGCGGGAGGAGGGGGGCCAATGAAACAACGGCCGGGGCATTACTTCCTTCAATACCTTCGATGGGCAGGATAAGATCATCGCAGCAGGAGAACGGATATGCGCTACACGGTCGTGTTAGAGCAGGAGGAAGATGGGGGATACGTGGTCAGCGTGCCGGCGCTGCCGGGATGCGTGAGCCAGGGAGACAATCGCGGCGAGGCGCTTGTGAACATTCGTGAAGCGATCGAGTTGTATGTTGAGGATTGCCGTGACGCGGGCGATCCGATCCCGACGGAGGCCGGGAAGGAGTTTGTCGAGGTCGAGGCCGCGTAGGGGAAGATGACAACGTGCCCAAATTGCCTACCGACTTATCGGGCCGGGACGTCCGTGCCGGCTTGGAGCGCGCGGGGTTCGTCTTCCGCCGTCAGGCAGGTAGCCACATGATCTTGCGCCGCGACGAGCCGTATGCTCGTGCCGTCGTGCCGGACCACAAACAGATCCGATCCGGCACGCTTCGCCGCATCATCTCTGATGCCGGACTCACCGTTGAACAATTCATGCGCTTGCTCGGACGCTGAAGGCGCTCTGGCTCAGCCGATCCGCCTTTATTCGCGCGCGATCAATGCTTGATTCGCGTCGACGTCGCGGGGACCGAGGTGCCGCCGCTCCCGTTGCCGGATTTCACTGGCGTATCGGCGACGGCGGCGGCTTGCTCCATGGCTTCGATGGTCTGGCGGCTCATTCGGTCG
>JBBRIN010000300.1:0-5602 GCA_038221115.1 Tepidisphaerales bacterium | reverse complement strand
CGGATGAAAAGCAATCGAACAGGCTGATCGATGTCTCCGACATGGTTTGGTCCTCCTTGACCAGTACCCATATCGGCTATCCTAGCCGGAGAACTGAAAGGCCCCGGCTTGGCCCTCAGGTACCCTCGCGAGCAATCTCTCGAAGGTACTGAAACGAATAGATGCCGCTGCCGTGCTTGTCGGACCAGTCGATGCGAAGCGCATAGTTGCCGACCAGCTCAGCGCCGACCGCCAGAATCGGATCGGCGAAGTTGCCCGGCAGGATCCGCAGGAGCGACTTGCCCTTCCCCTTCTGTTCCTCGCGCACGGTCTTGCACATGGCGCACGGGCACATCGTGCGCAGGTAGGAAATCGGGTAAACGCTTTTCACCCCATCCCCCCACTCCACCTCAAGCTTCTCATCTTTCTTCAGGTTCAGACGTTTCGGCGTCGTGTGCGGCGGCAATCCAGGGGCGACGTTCGGCATTCCCGTATTGTACGCGCCCCATTCACCATCGCCGCGTCAACAAGACAACGGCAATCGCTGCCACCCCCGCCACGACCATCGCCGAATACCCGAACACCCCCGACCAGATGCCTCCATGACGCGCCCAATGAAACGAGAGATACGCCAATGCCAGTAGCACGAGGCCAAGGATCCACGGCGCCACGCCGCTTCCACCTGCCTCTCCCTCGACCGCCCCACCGCGGCGCAAGAGGCTCAATCGCCGCGACGTGCGGTAATACTGCGAGTCGGGCCTGAGCGCGCGCCGCGTTGGGAGGTGATCTGCCATGGCCGAGGAAGTGTACCGGAAGAACGTATTCCGCAAACTTCGCCGCGCCGGGGCGGCAGTCGTGGCATTCAGTAAATCCCCAACTTCGCATCCAACCTCTCCCCCACCACCTTCGCATTCAGTCCCTTCCCGCTCTTCATGATCATGCCGATCAGGTTCCCCCGGGCGGCCTTCTTCCCTCCCCGATAATCGATCAGGGCCTGCGGATTCGCCGCGACCAAGGCATCAACGGCGGCGTCCACCGCCCCGGCATCGTTCGACTGCAGCAAGCCAAGCGATTTCGCCGCCTCCTCCGCCGGCTCGTCTTTGTCGACGAGGGCATTCACGATCTTCTTGGCCGTCTCCTTGCTCGCGGCAATCTTGTTCTCCGCGACAAGCGTCGCGATTTCCGCCACGCGCGCCGCCGACACGCCCAGCTTCGCCGCACCGACGCCGCGCTCATTGGCCAGCTCGCGCAGGCATTCCATGAGCGCCGAGGCGCGCGGCCCCTGCGCCCCCCCTGCCAGAACCGCTTCGAAGAAATCCCCCGTCTCCCGATCCCCCGCCAGAATCGCCGCGTCCGACTCTTTCAACCCCAGCGCCTCCACGTACCGCTTGCGCCGCGCCCCGGGCAGCTCGCCGATCTCGCCCTTCAGTTGCGACAGCCACGCGTCATCCACCTCGACCGGCACCAGATCCGGGTCCGGGAAATAGCGGTAATCGTTCGCCTCTTCCTTGTCGCGCTGGTGGAACGTGCGCCCCTTGGCCTCATCCCACCCGTACGTGCTCTTCTTCCCGAGCGAGCCAGTCGCCTCCCATTCGTGGATCTGCCGCTGCGCTTCGTAGTTCGTCGCCCGCTCCAGGACGCTGAAGCTGTTCAGATTCTTGATCTCGGTGATCGCGGTCTTCACGACCTTTCCCTCGGAGTCGGTGACGTGCAGGTTGATGTTCGGCTCGAAGCGCATGTGGCCCATCTGCATCTGCGCCTCGCTGACGCCAAGGAACTGGACGATCTTCTGAAGTTCCTGTCCGAACGCCGCGACTTCTTCGCCGGTGCTGAGATCGGGCTCGGTCACGATCTCAAGAAGCGGCGTTCCCGCGCGGTTCAGGTCGACGATGGACCAGTCGATCGCGTAGCCGCCGGGAGCATCGTGCATCAGCTTCCCGGCGTCCTCCTCCAGATGCGCGCGGCGAATGCGCACCCGCTTGACCGTGCCATCGCGGAGGGTCAAATCGAAAACGCCCTCCCCGCACAGCGGCAAGTCGTACTGCGAGATCTGATAGTTTTTGGGCAGGTCCGGGTAGTAATAGCTCTTCCGGTCCCACTTCGTATGGCGTGCGATGCGGCAGCCCAGAGCAAGGCCGACCTTGATCGAATACTCAACCGCCCGCTTGTTCATGACCGGCAGCACGCCCGGCAACCCGAGGACGACGGGGTCCACCTGCGAGTTAGGCTCGCCCCCAAAGCCATTGGCGGCGCCCGTGAAAATCTTGCTGCGCGTCGCCAACTGGACGTGAATTTCCATTCCGACCAACACTTTATAGGACTTGACCACGCGTTCTGACACGGTTTCACCTCGGGGTAAGCATTCTTCGCAAAGTATAAACGCACCGCGCCCATGGGGCGACAGGCGGCGACGAAGCCTCCCCCCGGCCAACTCGGCCCGGGAGTCTGCCGATACCATGGCTATGCCAGCACCGATTCCCGAACCCAACCCCCAGAACCGGCGCCGCCATCCCCGCCGCGCGTCCGCGGCAATTGCCACTCTGTTTGTCCCAAACGAGAACAAGCCCGGCCAAACCGTCCAGATGCTCGACCTCTCGCTACACGGCGTCGGGTTTCGATCGCCCACGCCGCTGGCATTTGGTGCAATGTACGGGTTGCAACTGTCGGAAAACTGGCTCAACCTGACGGCGCGAATTCGGGTGCTCACGTCGAGGCCGCACTCCAGCGGTCACCATGACATCGGGGCGCACTTCGCCTGATGCGCGGTCACGAGTTCAGCGTCACGGGGCGGGCCTTCTTCACGAAGTCGGGATCAATTTTGATTCCGAAGCCGTTCCCGGTGGGACATCGAACGATCCCGTTCTCACTCTTTAACGACGATGTCGAGCATTCGATCGGCAGCGCAGTGTTGCCTTTGAATTCCATAAAGGGCCCGATATTGGGAGTGAACGAAGCGAAGTGGACGACATCGAGATACCCCAGCCCTTCGCCGGACATGTGAGGAACCATCGTAAGCCCCGCGGCGGCGGCCATACGGGCCACCTTCGTGCAGCGAACGTAGCCACCGAAATAATGCAGGTCCGGTTGAATGATGACGGCCGCGCGATTCTGGATGACCCATTGAAATCGGCGCAAGCTGAACTCCTGCTCGCCGAGCGCAATGGGAATTTTAAGCGCGTCAGCCACCTCTTTGCATTCCCAGATTTCGTCGAACGGGACCGGTTCCTCATAAAACTCGTAGTGTTGCTCCTCCATGAGCCGTCCAATGCGAATGGCGTTGGGCACGTCGTACGAGCTGTTGGCGTCGGCGTACAGCGCGAAGTCGTCGCCGAAGGATTTGCGGACGAGCGGGATCAGCGCTTCCGTACGGCCGGGCAGTGAGTCCACATTGCGGCTCATCCGTCCGCCAAGACGAAACTTCAGCGCCTTGGCGCCGCACTCGCCGACGAGCTTGTGGAGATGCTCCAATTCCGCCTCCGGCGTATTGCCGCGAACGCCGCTGGCGACATAGATGGGAATGTCGGTGCGGAGCCGGCCGCCGAAGAAGTCGGCGAGGGGGCGCTGGGCCGTCTGGGCCATCAGCTCGAGGAAGCACATTTCGATCGACGCGATTCCATCAAAGAGAGCCAGGCCCTGGTATTTGTAATTGCTGTTGAAGCGATAGACGTCCCACAGCAGCGACTCGAGCGTGCGCGCATCCTTTTTGAGAAAGACGGGGAGAATATTCTTGAGGAAAAGCGGATACGTGTCGCCCATTCGAGAGGGGTTTGGAACGGTGATCGCCTCGACCCCGTCTGTCGAGCGCGCGCGCAATAGAAAGGTCTTGCCGTTGCGGAGGAGCTCGATGGAGCCAACGGTAACCGGGGCCTTGAGAAAATCAGTCTTAAGGACCGGCTCGGCGAGGATACGGTCGAGGTCGGCCTTGGTCACTGCCGGCCGGTCGGCGCCCCGCATCGACGGGGAACTCATGACTGCGGCTGCCGCGGCGGTGGTTTGGAGAAAGGATCGGCGGGTAGGGTTCATACCCGGATTTTAACCGATCGGGCCGAGAGGACGATAATTTTGCGTGAAAGTGCGGAGTGGGTGTGGGTAGGATGCCGACAGGCTGGGGGTGAAAGGCGCATAATGCGAGGGTGGCTTGGGCGATGGTTCGTGGCAACGGCGCTGGTATTGAGCGCCGGCAGCGCGCGCGGGGCGGGCATGGAGGAGATCAAGCGTCTGTACGACGCGCGGGACTACGCGGCATGCCTCAACTTCATTGCCCACGGGGGAACCTGGGACGTGATGGACCCACAAGTCTGGTACTACCGGGCCGGATGTAAGCTGGCGTTGGGAGATTATGCCGCGGCGCGGGCGGAGTATACGCAGGTGCTAGGGAAGTGGCCGGAGGATGCCAACACGTACCTCGGGCGGGCGTTGGCGGCAGCGCATCTGGGGTGCGGCGAACGAGTGAAGCGCGACTTTGAGGCCGCCGCGACGCTGGACGCGAAACGCACCGAGCAATATCGAGCCGCCACGGCGAAGGAAATCGAGGCGTGCCTCGCGCGGGTGCCGAAGGAATCGATGCCGGACTTGTTGGCGTCGCTGAAGACGGCCGCCTCCGCCGAAGAGCCCATCGAGCAACTGGCGGTGCGCGGGGAGCGCTTGGCGCGGGCGTACAACGCGGCGCGGTTCGAAAAGGAAGAGGCTTTCGGCGATCGCCTGCGCGAGCTGCGCGCCGCCGCCTTGGCAGAGCCCAAGAACGCCGAGCGCCTGGCGCTGCTCGGAGAGTTCCTCGTGAGCCCTTCGGTGATGCGAACCGTGACATTTGACGGTCGGTCGGGAAAGACGCGCATCGCGCTGACCGGATCGGACACCGCCAAGGCGGATCGCGTGGTGAACGCCGCGCTCCAGATCGATCCGAAGAACGTGCGCGCGCTCACACAAAAAATGCTGATCTGCCAGGCCGCGAACGACCCGGATCACGGGATCGAGTGGGCGCGGCAAGCGCTGCGGGTTGACAATAACGGCGACGCCGCGCGGTTTTACCTCGACTATTATTCGCTCGTCGCCGGCAAGCTGACGGCGCAGGCCACCAACCTGCGTTCGATCAAGAACCACGATGAGTACCGTGGGAACGTGCGCTATACGGTGACGACATACCCGAGCGAGGCGGACAAGGCCCGCGCCGATGCGCTGGACGCGCAGGCCGACGACATGCGCCGCAAGGCTGTCGTGCCGCTGGTCGAGCTGATCAAGGAGAAGGGCGATAGCGCCGAGGGACTGATGCTGCAGGCCGAGTTCGCACAGTGGCGCGGGAAATATGACGAGGCACTGGCAAAAGCCGACGCGGCCATCAAGGTCGACTTCTTCGATCAGGACGCGCACGATTTTATCGTCGAGCTGGCCCCCAAGGTATTTCGCATGGAGCTTGCCCACCAGCACGACACCATACTGCAAAACTTTGTGAACCCCTGGGCCGGGCGCGCGCTGGAGGAGGTGTGGACATTGTTCCCAAAAAAGAAGTGGGACGATTGCCTGCGCGAGCTGGCAACGGCCGAGCGACTGAACCCGGCGGACGCGAGCGCGCCCGCGTTTCGCATGGCGGTGGCCGCACGGCAAAACAACGGCGAAGTGGTCATGG
>JBBRIN010000299.1:0-5603 GCA_038221115.1 Tepidisphaerales bacterium | reverse complement strand
GGTGCGGGCATCTTCGAACTTGCCTAGGGCACAGTAGGAGTTGACGATCTGCACGTAGGCCGACAGCGACGATGAATCATCCTGATATCGGAATGCCGCGCCGTCGTAGAGGTGGATGGCTTCCTCGTAGTTGCCCAGGTCATAGGCACAATCCGCGCGATAGAAATAGCTGAGACGTTGATACAGTTTGTCGACGTCGTCCCTGGGCGGCGCGGCATGGTACGTCTCAATGGTCTTGTCGTACTGTGTGCGAGCCTTGGCAAGGCGCGCTTTTTTAGCGACCAGTGCCTCGGCGGGATCGACGGCAACCGCCTTATCGGCGGGCTTGGTGGTGGGCGAGTTGTCGCTCAAAGCGGGCAGCAGCAGGGCGCTCTTGCGGTAGCTGTCGGCCATCAGAAACTGAACCTGACCGGTCTTGTCATCGCCGGGGTAGCGCTGCGTCAGCTCTTCGAGCTTGGCGACGGATTCCTCAAAGCGATTGGTGCGGTAGTAGAGCTGGGCAAGGTCGAACAGAGACTGGCGAAACTCGGCGGCCTCGGGGGTAATCAGCGGATTCTCGAGGACATCGTGGAGCGTCTTCTCGGCTTTCAAGTAGAAATCGGGGCCCTTGGCCATGTACGCCTGCGCGAGCGGCACCGCCGATTTACTGGCGGCAAAGCTGTTGGGGTGGCGGAACATGTTCTGCTGGAAAGCGCCGATGGCATCGTCGTATTGCCCCATGGCTTGAAACGCGCGACCAAGGCGGAGCAGCGCATCGGGGGCGAGCGCATCTTCCGGACGTTCGTTGACGAACAGGCGAAGGGCGGATGTGGCGCGGCTCAGGTCGCCGGCCTGGTCGTAGAGGTCGATGCCGTGCCAAAGGGCGTCGCCGTACCCTTTGTCGTCGACGAGGGTCAGGGCGCGGGAATAGGCGACTTCTGCATCGCCGGCCTTGCCGCGCAGATCGCGCACCTGCTGCGTCATGCGAAGCTGGTCGGCCGGCTTGGCGGTGGAAGCGGTTCGCTCCACCTGCTGGGCGCGCTTCTCGTAAACATTGGCCAGGCGCATGAAGAAGGTGGCGGGAAGCTTCGGCTCCAGGTCCTGCTCATAGGCCAACAGCTCAAGTGCGCCTTGGAAATTGCCGCGCGTGGTGAGGGTGTCGCTGGCCTGCTTCAGGCCGGCGAGCGTTTCATTCTTGAATTTGGGGGTTTGGCCCTCGCCTCTCTGGTTGATGCGGTTTACCAGATCGTGGAGGTCGGTCAATCCTGGCTCGTCTTCGCTGAGCATGATGCGGCACACACCGCGGCCGAGCTTGGCCAGCGGCGCTTGGCGCGATTCGGGGTGGTCGACGATCACGACTTCGTAGAAGGAATTGGCCTGCTTCCATTCGTGGCGGTCCTCGGAGAGTCGACCGAGGATATATGCAGCGTCACCATCGAGGGGATGGCGCGAGTGCATCTGGTCGCGCGCCACGCGGAGGTATCGCTCGGCATCTTCGTTGTCGCCGAGCTTCCAGGCGCAATAGCCGAGCCAATAGTTGATCTGGCCCTGGTCGACGGCATCGCTGCTCAACTTGGAGGCTTTGGCCAGCAGCTCGCGGGCCTCCGTGAAGTGGCTGCGGTCGATCTTCAGATGGGCCGACTCGCCCAGCGCCCAGGACCGCTCGCTATCGGTGATCTCCTTGCGAACGAGGTATTCAGCTAAAGAAGCGGCGGCGGCATCAAGGTCGTCCTCGTTCAGTTGCAGGTCGACGATCTTTCGCTGGATGCGGATGGAATGGTCCGGATCAAGAGCCATCGCCAGGCGGTAGTGCTTCAGCGCGAGTGGGAACTTTTGCAGGGCCTCGTAACTCTCGGCGAGGCGGCGCTCGATCTCGTACGTCGGCGCAATTTCTCCGGCGAGGGCCAACTGCGTCTGCTCGATAATCTGCTCGTGCTTGCGGGGGATGCGAACCTGGCGGTCCTTCTGGTTCTCGGCGACGGAGATCGCCTCGGCGAGCAGGAGGTGGATCTGGCCCTCGTGAGGCTTGTCGAGCCGCTCGGTGTTCAGGAGCTTATTGAGGTGCTCGATGGCGGCATCGGGGCGTTCCTGATTGAGGAACGTGCGGGCGATGGCGATCTTCTGATCGATGGTCGGGCCGGCCTTGGGATCGATGAAGAGGTAGGCCGCGTACCCGAAGAGGGCGAGGGATGCGAGGAGCAGCGGGAACTGCCAGAGGTCTTTGATGCGGCGTTGGGGCCGCCGCGTTGGACGTGTGGACGCCATGGCTTCCATGCCTTCCCAGACGCCGGACGATCGTGGTCCGGTCGACTCGCTCAGTCATCCTGACTGCCGCGAACCGTCAAATGCTCGAGATGCGTTTTGCCCAAAACACTCCGCTCACGACAGAACGAGTTTAATGCATTCTGAATTGAGCGGACTCAAAAATAACTTGCGTCGCACGAAACGCAAGCCAGAAGTTTTAAGATAACGAAAAATCTGTTGTCGTGGTTCAGAGACAATCTGCCGTCGGTCTACAGGATGTATTGCGAGGCGACGGAAACGAATCGACTGCGCAATTCGTAGAGAGCGAGGTCGAGAGATTTTTGTTCTTCTTCGGTGAGATTGTTCTTCGTCTTGTCTTCGAGCATGCCGACGGTGTCGATCTGGTGCTTGGCCATGTCGAGGTTGACGGTGCCGTCGGCGCCGCGTGTTTCGAGGTCACCGAGGTAATAGAGCGCCTGGGTCATGATGGACGAGACGAGGGTGGTGAAGGTGGCGGGCGGAAGATCGCGCTTGCCGTGCGGGCCGGCCGCTTTGGATCCCGGCGCGGCGGATGGGGCGCCGCTGGGGGCGATGGGTGGAGGCGGCGCGGTGATCGCGGGCGCGGCGGCGGCCTGGGCGGCCTTTTTGGCTTGCTCGTCGGCGAGCTTGCGCTTCTCCTCTTGCGCCTGACGCTTCCAGTCGTTATCGACGCTCAGTGAGAATGGTTCTTCTGCCATGAACAATGCTCCGATGGGCTGAGGGGGCGACAAAGTGGGCGCCCGCGCGGGACATTCCAGAGTCTATGTGGGCGGCGGTGAATCGCAAATTCCAAATCCTTACTGCCCCTTTCCAAAATGAGGGGCATGCCCTACGATAGCGGTCTTTCGCGATTCGGGACCGTCCCGGCGCGGCCGCCTTGTATTGGCGGAGTATTTTACGCGATGCCCGAGCCCCGCAGGCGGGACTGACCAGCAGAGGATGCCATGGCTGAGAACGAACAAGCAAGCGGCGGCGCGGCCGTCGAAGAGCAAGAGGCTTTTCAGTACGCGATCAAGGTGGAAGACGCCGGCCCGGCGACGAAGAAGGTGTCGGTCGAGATCCCCCCGGAACGCATCCAGCAGAAGCTGGCCGAGCAGTACAAGGAGCTTCGCTCGCAGGCTGCCATTCCGGGGTTCCGTCCCGGTCATGCGCCGCAGAAGCTGATTGAGAAGCGGTTTGCCACCGACGTGAAGGACCAGGTTCGCCGGTCGCTGATCTCTGAGAGCTATGAGCAGGCGTTGGAGAAGAACAAGCTCCAGCCGCTGGGCGAGCCGGAGTTTGACGATGCGGAGAAGATCGCGCTGCCGGAGAGCGGGGCGCTGAGTTATACGTTTTCGGTCGAGGTGCAGCCGGAGATCAACCTGCCGGAGCTGAAGGGGTTGAAGGTCAAGAAGCCGAAGATTGAGGTGAAGGAAGAGAACGTCGACCAGGCGATGCAGAACCTGCGCGAGCAGCAGGGAACGATGGTGCCGGTTGAAGACCGAGGCGTGAAGGACAAGGATTATCTCGTTGCCGACGTGCATGTGAAAATTGAGGGGAATATCCTGGCGCACGCTCACGATTCGCAGATTGTGGCGCGGCCTGGGCGCATTGCCGGCATTCAGATCGACGATCTGGAGAAGCAGCTTGCGGGTCTGAAGGTGGGCGAGACGCGGGTCATCAATGCCAAGGCGCCCGATAGCCATGCCAACGAGACGATTGGGGGGAAAGACGTGCAGATTGAAGTAAAGCTGAAGGACTTGAAGGAGCTGGAGCTGGCGGAGATCGATGAGGATTTCCTCACCGACCTGGGGTTCAGCGATGAGAAGGAGCTGCGCGAGGCGCTTCGCGAGCAGATGGTCGAGCGCATTGACTACGACGTGAAGCAGGCGATGCGCGAGCAGGTGAATAAGTACCTGCTCGACAGCGTGAATATCGAGCTGCCGACGAAGCTGAGCGAGCGACAGGCGGATCGCGTCGTCAATCGCCGGGCGATGGATCTGATGATGCGCGGCATTGGGCGGGAGCAGATTGAGGCGAATGTGGATCGGTTGCGCACGGGGGCGCGGGATGAGGCGCTTCGGGAGCTGAAGCTGTTCTTTATCCTCCAGAAGATCGCCAATAACTTTGAAGTGGAGGTGGACGAGGCGGAGCTGAATGGCCGGATTGCCCTGCTGGCGGCCCAGCGCGGGCGGCGGCCGGAAAAGATGAAGCAGGACATGTCGAAGGACGGGTCGCTGGCGAACCTGTACATCCAGATGCGGGAGCAGAAGGCGATCGACAAGGTCCTTGACGATGCGCAAATTGAGGAAGTGGACATGAAGCCGGAAGAGGCGCAGGCCGCGGGGGAAAGCGCGGCGTCCAAGGGCGGCGAGAGCTCGAGTACGTGAGGGTACGCAGAGCAGATGATGGCAGATAGAGGATGGAGGATGGCGCGTAATTCCGTGCCGTCCTCCATTTTCTATCCTCTATTCTCGTTCCGAGGATCCCATGGCCAAGATTAGCGCTCCTCGCGGGACTGCGGATGTGCTTCCGGCTGATAGCTGGAAGTGGCAGGCAATCGAACGGATTGCGCGGGAGGTCGCGGAACTGTATCATTTCGCGGAAATCCGGACGCCTGTTTATGAGCACACGGCGTTGTTTCATCGGGGGGTGGGGGAAACGAGCGATATCGTTCAAAAGGAGACGTTTACGTTTACTCCGCGGGAGGGGAGCGAGTCGATTACGCTTCGGCCGGAAGGGACGGCGGGGGTTGTGCGGGCGGCGATCGAGAATGGATTGATCGGGCAGGAGGGGGCGCGGAGCAAGGTTTATTACCTCGGGCCTAACTTTCGGTATGAGCGGCCGCAGAAGGGGCGGCTGCGGATTCACCATCAGTTTGGGGCGGAGGCGTTCGGCATCGCGAATCCGGAGCAGGATGTGGAGTGCATTCTGTTGCAGATGGATTTCTATGCGCGGTGCGGAGTGAAGGATCTGTCGCTTCAGATCAACAGTCTTGGTGACAGCGAGAGCAAGACGCGCTATCGGGAAGCGCTGGTTCAATTCCTTTCGCCCAAGCTTGGGCAGCTGAGTGAGGATTCGAAGCGGCGGCTGGGGGAGAATCCGCTGCGGATTCTGGATAGCAAGGATCCGGCGGATCAGGAGGCGGCGAGGGGGAGCCCGCCGGCGGGGGAGTCGCTGTCGGAGAAGAGCCTAGGGCACTTTGAGCGGGTGCAGCAGTTGTTGGGGCAGGCGAAGGTGCCGTTTGAGGTGAATGTGAATCTGGTGCGGGGGTTTGATTATTATACGGAGACGCTGTGGGAGGTGACGGCGGGAGGGCTGGGGGCGCAGAATGCCATTGGAGGCGGGGGGCGGTATGACAA
>JBBRIN010000298.1:0-5604 GCA_038221115.1 Tepidisphaerales bacterium | reverse complement strand
GATTATCCGCCGGCGTTTTCACCGTCGTCAGCGCCGGCAACGACATCGGGAGCACCGCCGACCAGTTTTACTACACGTACCAGCCATTGGTCGGCGACGGCCAGATCATCGCCCGCGCCGCCTCGATCGACCCCACCAATTCCTTGGCCAAGTTGGGCGTGATGATCCGCGAGACGCTCGCCGGCAATTCCAAAAACGTCCTTGTCTCGATGTCATCCAGCAGCGGCGCTCAGATGCTCTACCGCAGCACCGCCGGCGCAACCACCGCGCAGCAGGGAGCCACGCTTATCGGCGTCACCGCCCCGTATTGGGTCAAACTCGTCCGCGCCGGCAACACCTTCACCGGCTTCACCGCCACCGACGGCATCACCTGGAACCCCATCGGCACCCCTCTCACCCTCGCCATGAACGCCAGCGTTTACATTGGCCTGGCCGCCACGAGCCACAGCACCACGACACTGGGCACGTCCACTTTTGACAACGTCCAGATTTCAAATAACGCCCCCACCATTGCCACCGCCGCCGCCGCGACCCCCTCGCCCGTTACCGCAAGCACGACTACTCTCTCGGTCCTCGGCGCCGATGACCACGCCGAGTCAAACCTCACCTATATCTGGGCCGCCACCACCGTCCCCTCCGGCGCCGCCACCCCCACGTTCAGCGCCAATGGCGCCAACGCCGCCAAGAGCGCTGTCGCCACCTTCTTCAAGGCCGGCGCCTACACCTTCACCGTGACCATCACCGACACCAGCGGCCTCACCGCGACCAGCAGCGTCAACGTCACCGTCAGCGCCACCCCCAAGTCCATCATCGTGTCGCCGCTCGCTTCCTCCCTCAACGTCGGCGACAGTCAACAGTTTACCGCCATCGTTTCCGATCAGTTCAACAACGCGATCTCCCCATCGCCGACTCTAGCCTGGTCCGTCACCGGGACCGGCAATGCGATCACCTCGGCGGGCCTCCTTGCCGCCAACGCCGCCGCCGGCACCTACACGGTTACCGCCCAAGTCGGCACCATCACCGGCACCGCCACCTTCGCGACCTCATCGACCGTCGTCGGCCGCTACGTCTTCTACAACAACAGCTATTGGGACGGCAACGACCCCGCAATCGCTCCTGCCGACGATTCGGCCAGAGCAACCGATAAGCAGGCTCTCCTTCCCGGCCAGACCGCCACCTTTGCCAACTACACCAGTTACGATAAGGGTATCAACGGCGTCATGATCGACATCGCCGGTCTCACCCTTGGCACTGGACTCTCCGCCACCGACTTCACCTTCAAAATCGGCAACACCGCCGACCCCAGCACCTGGACCACGGTTGCGGCAGCAGCCACGCTCCTCGTCCGCCGCGGCGTCGGAATCGGCGGCGCCGACAGAATCGAAATCGTCTGGCCCGATGGCGCCATGCAAAAGCAGTGGCTTCAAATCACCGTACTCTCCGACGCCAACACCGGCATCGCTTCCCCTGACACCTTCTACTTCGGCAACGCCGTCGCCGAGTGCGGCGACAATCCCGGCAATGCAATCGTTGACGTCTCTGACGAACTCAATGCCCGAAACAACCAAACCGGCTTACTCAATCCGCCCGCTCTCACCAACCTCTATGATTACAACCGCGATCGCGTAGTGGATGTCTCCGACCAACTTCTCGCCCGCAACAACCAAACGGGCTTTTTCACTAAGCTCCAGCTCTTCACCGCGCCTGCAACGTTTTCTGCCCCCGTTGCCGCCATGCCCCTCCGATCAGCCGCCTCGGCTTCGGTCCCCGCCGCCCCGCCCGCACCAATTCCGCCAGTGCGCTTTCCTGCGATCTCAAGCTGGTTCAGCTCCACTCCCCTGCATCGCAGGCGTTGGCTGTCCGACTGACCTTGAGTCCCCAGCAACTCCAAGTCCTCACTTCCGTTCATAGAGCTGATCAAACACCCCGCCATCCCCAAAAAATTTCGGCTGCGCCATTTCCCATCCCCCGAATGCGTCGCCGACGGTAAACAACTTGATCGGCGGCAACTCCCTTTCCAGCTTCTTCAACACCGACCCATTGCGCGGCCGATAGTGATGCGCCCCAATGATCTCCTGCGCGTCGGGCGTATACAAAAACTTCAGGTACGCCTCCGCTACCTCGCGCGTTCCGCGCTCATCGACATACCGATCCACCACCGCCACCGGCGGCTCCGCGAGGATCGACACGCTCGGGTACACGATCTCAAACTTGTCCTTCCCGAATTCCTCCTGCGCAAGCCACGCCTCGCTCTCCCCTGCGATGAGCGCGTCACCGATGTTCTTCTGCGCGAATGTCACCGTCGATCCGCGCGCCCCCGTGTCCAACACGGGAATGTTCTTATACAGCGATGAGACGAATGCCTTCGCTCGCTCATCGTCCAGTTTCTGAATCGGTCGCTGACCACCGCCCGCGAACAGCCCGTTCAACGTCCCCGTTGCCCGGCCCGCGTAACCATATGCCGCCAGAAAAGTCCATCGCCCGCCGCCGCTCGTCTTGGGGTTCGGTGCAATCACCTGCATCCCGGGCTTCACCAGATCATCCCAATCTTTAATTCCCTTGGGGTTCCCCTTCCTCACCACGAGCACGACGGACGACGTATAGGGGCTCGCATTACCCGGAAGACGGCTCTGCCAACCCGCCTTAATCAGCCCTGCCTGCTGAATCGCGCTTACATCCCATCCCAGCCCCAGCGTCACCACGTCCGCACGATGCCCGTCAATCACGGCCCGCGCCTGTTTCCCCGATCCGCCATGGGACTGCTCGATCATCACGGTCCTGCCGGTCTTCGCCTTGTAGTCGTCGGCAAACGCCCAATTCAAGTCGTCGTACAGCTCGCGCGTCGGATCGTACGAAACGTTCAGCAGCTTCACGTCCTGGCCCGCCGTGTGGAACGCCAACGCCAACGACAGCGCGAACATCGCAAACGCAGCAAAAGCCCGGGCTAACCGGTGAAAAAGGCGGGTCAGGGACATGTGCTCCACAATGCGCTTTTCATAAACCGGCAGCGAATGAACGCGATGGCGATCAACGTGCATCCCCCGATTCCGCTGCAAACTGATTAAATTCTGCCTTCAGCTGATCCGCCTTCGCCGCCCCCGCATGTACGATCAACCGATATCGAAACGTGCGGCTCTTGCCCCCCCCGATCGACCACTCCCCCTTCAGCGACGGCGACGGATTCACCATCCCCTGCCCATCGACGCGCCACGTAGATGGAAAGCCCAGATTCGACGGGTGATCCAGCACCGTAATCCCCGCCGTCCTGTCTCCAAACGGCACCGAAACGTCGCACCACCCCGCCGTCTTGTTCGCAGTCTCCTTACCCGACTCGCCGTTGGAGTTCAGGTGCGTGTGCCCCGTCGCCGTATTCATCCGCACCGAAAATCCGCCATAGTCGAAGCGGCCGATCTTCACCGGCTTTCCCTTGGGCGCCCGCAGCGTCCACTCCACATCGATCCGATAAAAATCCGGCGAGTCCACGCCGTACACGGTGATCGCCTGCTCTTCTTCCATGATGGTGACGCCATCGTGGCTGACCCAGTTTGTCAGCGATCGCCATCCCACCCGGTCGTTCGACTCGGTCACATCGAGCAGTCGCACAAACCGCAGCCGATCTTCCTTCTCGCTCCAGAAATCGGCCTGACCGTTCACATCATGCAGCCCCGTGAAAATTCCATGCTGCCACGGGTGATCGGTCGGCTTGTCCTCGGTCAACACCAGCGTCCCCGTCGGGTCTCGTAGCGGATGCAAATACGGCCGAAGATCCGGGCTCGTCGCGTACTCCAACAATGGCATCATCTCCCCCGCCCCCCCAGCCAGCGTCGCGCTCACGCTGAGCTTTTCGTTCACCAGATCGATCCGCAGCCGCTTGTCTCGATTGTCCTGCCGCGGCGAATACACGTACCAGAGCAGATTCCGCAGATCCGCCTCCGGCATCTGATCGACCAGCCCCTCCGGCATCACGCTCAGCTTTTCGGTTCGCTGCGATGCCACGTCCTGTTTGCCGATCACCTCTTCCTTGTCGCCCGCGCCCAACAGCTTGAGGTGATCTGCCGTGTCTTCAACCAGCCGCCCGGATAGCGAGCGGTGGTCTTTCGTCTCCACGACCGTGTTTTCGTATCCCGCCCCGATGATCTGGTTTGGATCGATGACGTTGTTCAGCAACGCATCAATGGTCGATCGCCCCACGCCAGTCAGGTCCGGCCCGACGCGCGCGCCCTCTCCGTAAAACGTGTGGCACACCAGGCATGTCTTCTGCGCAAGCGCCCGCCCCGCCTCGTAGTCCACGGCGCCGTTGAGCATCGCGAGCTTCTTCGCCGCGATAATTTTCTGCTTATCCGGGTCCGATTCGCGCACCCGTCCGATCGTCGTCGTAAAAATCGCCTGAAACTGTTTGTCTTTCTGCCGCGACAACGTGCGCAGCGCCGTCTGCGACACGTCCTCCATCGCCACCTGTTTTGCCTGCACCGCCTTCACCAGCGCCACCGACCACGGCAGCCGTGACGTCAGCACCTCGACGGCGCTTCGTCGCGCCTCGGGGGAGAACGATTTCAGCGACGCAATGACTGCACTTGCGGAATCATCCGTCCCGATCTCCCCCAGCGTGCGCACGCCCTCCAGCCGAAGTGCCTCAGGCGCGTTGCCGGCGATAAGCTGCGCGACCGCCATCCGCGCGGGCTCGGAGTTAAGCTGACTCGCAAGCCGAATCGATTTCACCCGCTCCTCCACCGGCGCACCGGCGTCGTTGATCGCCTTAAGCCCCGCTTCCGCCGCCGCCGCATTCCCCCACAGCGCCGCCAGCCGCGCCGCCGCCGATTTCAGCTCAGGGTTACCCTGCCTTTGTAGTTTTTCCAGGTCGAGCGTCGCCGTCCCAGTCGGCTTGAGCGCGCCCTTCTTCGGTTGCACATCGAGCAACCCTTGCACAATGCCGAGGGCAATCGCGCTCTGTTCGCGCAGCAACGTATTGCCGAACGCCGTGACCTGCTCTAACCCGATCGAATCGTTCGCATCCACCAGCCGCCTGACGATCTTCCGCGCAAGCTGCCCCGCAGTTGCCGAGTTTCCCGAATGAGTGGCCATCGCCTTCAACAGCTTCACAGCCTCGACTTCAGCCTTGTGGGGCGGCGCCACTTTAGGTTCACTCGCCATCCAGATCAGGAACGGCAACTGCGGGTCGCCCGCAACGGCGGGCTGTCGAATCAGCGCCGTAATAATCCCGGTCGTCTCAGCCCCCGCGATCCGTCGGGCCGCCTCCGCAACGCCGGCAAGCACCCCGGCATCGCCGTCGGACGCGAGTTTCCCCAAACGCCTCAATGCCTCAGGACCCGCGTCACGCCACTCTCCCATGATCCGCGCCGTCCACGTGCGCACCGCCGGCTCCTTGTCGTCCGCAAACGCATCTAACAGCGCATTGTCCGCCAATGCCGTTGCCCCCAGCGTCCAAAGCGCCGCCATTCGCTTCTCGAGCCTATCCCCATGGAGCGCCATTTCCCGCAGTGCCGCCGGCGCCTCCGGCTTTCGCACATACACTCGCTTTGACTCTCGCTCCAGGTACATCCGCTCTGCCATCCGCCGTTGCCAGATGTTCGGATGTCCCAGAAG
>JBBRIN010000297.1:0-5611 GCA_038221115.1 Tepidisphaerales bacterium | reverse complement strand
TGGAGTGGTTCATTCTCGCCGGCACAATCGCCACCTGCGCGTACCTGCGCACGTTGGCGCAGCGCATCCCCAACGGCCGGCTCGCAAAAATCTGCGGGTGGCTGCTCCTGTTTCCGCTTCTCTCGCTGGTGAAATCATTGCCCCTCATCGCACTATGGTTCGCCCCTGCGATGACTGGCCTGCTTGTGTACCTTCCGCTGCTCTACCTTCCCGCCACTGCGATCCTACTGGGGCGATTTGCCGTGATTCTCCGCCGCGCCGTCGTGCATGCGACGCAAGGGTGGGCATCTGAAACTGCCGGGGCGACCGCCACCGCCGCTTAGCTTGCTTAGGCCGCGTGAGCGAAGTCGAGGGCGCGGCAGACCTGAACGGTCGCCTTGCTCTTGTTGAGCGTATAGAAGTGAATGCCATCCACCCCGTTGGCGATCAGGCCCTCGCACTGCCCCACCGCGTATTCGATGCCGGCGCTGTACACGGCCTCAGGATCGGCCTCGAGGGATTCGAGCCTGTTCAGCAGCCCGTGCGGGATCTTGGCGCCGCACATGCTCACGAAGCGCTTCGTCTGCGAAAGATTGAGGATCGGCATGATGCCGGCCACGATCGGAACCTTGATGCCGATCGAGCGCGCGGCGTCGCGGAAGCGGTAGAAGTCGGCGTTGTCGAAAAAGAGTTGAGTGATGATGAAGTTGCCACCGTTGTCGACCTTCTGCTTGAGATGCTCGAGGTCGCGGGTGCGATTGAGGCACTGGGGGTGGCCCTCGGGATAGCCGGCGACGCCGATGCAGAAGTCGTGGCGGGCGCGGGCGAATTTGACGAGTTCGGATGAGTTGGCGAACCCGCCCTCGGTGGCCACGAACTGGCTTTGACCGGCCGGCGGATCACCGCGGAGGGCCAGCACATTGCGAATGCCGGCGTCCCACAGCGCGTCGAGGATCGATCCGATCTCGTCGGCGGTGTGCCCAACGCAGGTGAGGTGCGCCATCGAGCGGATGCTGAGCTCCCTCTGAATCCGCTCCACGAGGTCGACGGTCTTCTGGCGGGTGCTGCCCCCGGCCCCGTAGGTCACCGAGACGTAAGTCGGTTTCAGCGGATGGAGCTCGTCGATGGCTTGATAAAGTTGAGTGAAACCTGCCTCGGTCTTTGGCGGAAAGAACTCAAACGACAGCGTAGGCAAACCCAAACCTAGAAACTGGTCGATCCGCATCGAAACACCTCAGCTACAACAGAATCCGACGATTCATCCGCTTATCCGGATGGATTGTTAGACAGCCCTCGTGGGTTGTCAAGCGCCGTCGATGTCTATCGGCTAAAACCGGTCGCTGGCCGCGATGTGGAGGTCGCTGCAGCGCTCCGGCGGGTCGTCCTGCCGGTGCGGCCGGTTCGAGGCGATGGCGGGGTGGAAGGTGATTGTAAACTCTTGATACACATCACGATGGAACGATCTCGGAGTCGTCCATGAAGGCGGATGCTGAAGGCGTCACTGGCAACAACGGCAAATCCGTAATTTCGGCAGAATGCTTCGGGATGGCCTTGTACATAGGCAACGCGCGCCTGCATTGCGACGTCGGGGCGGTCGGGAAAGTAATCGAACGCGGTGGGCCGGCTCAGCAACTTCCCATCGCTGCCGCGAACGGGGTAACACCATACCTCCGGTTGGCCTGGCATGTAGAACGCCAGCTCACCGGCATCCTGGTGCCGCCCCGCGACCACCATTGAGCCACTCGCCTCGCGCGCGGTGAAGTGCGCCAGCTCGCGCCAGCCGAACAGCTCATTCAACTTTCGCGGGAATCGATCCTTCAGGAGGCCGGTCTTATACAGCAGCTCCGGCGCGTGGAGAACGATCGCGATCGAAAGCGCGACGCCGCAACCGATCTTCAGCCATCGAACGTCGCTGCGCTTCCAGGTGCGGGCAACGTCATCCACCAGAAGGAGGCTCATGGGGAAGTATGCGAATGCCGGCCAATTGATCTCGCCGCCCGATCCCGATTTGAACGCGGAGAAGCCGAAGAACACCAGCGGCACGGTCGCGCTCCAAACCAGTACCCGATGCGCCAGCGGCAACTGGCGATACACCCACCAGCGCTTGGCGAGGATGACGACGGCGAAGATAAACAGGACCGGCGTGAAGAGGGCCATTTGACCGCCGAGATAGGCGGCAAGCCCGCCAAGGTGGAGCTTGAGCCAGTCAGGCTTCACTCCATCGACGGCGTCGGCTTCATCGAGGCCGTGGTGCAATTGGTACTTGAACGAGGCCCAATCGTGCGCCGCGTTCCATTGGATGACTGGAGAGAATACGATGAGGGCCACCAAGGCCGCCAACCAGATGCCGGGGCGCGTGAATTCCTTTCGCCCGCGCTCTGAGGTCAGCAGCGCGAGGACCACCGCGGCCGCGGGCAGGACGGCCGTGTACTTCGACAGCATCGCAAGGCCGGTGAAAAAGCCGAAGCCCAGCCAAAGCCGAACGGTTGATGCGGCCGGCGAATCTTCCATCTGAAGCGCCACTCGAACGGCGCATGCCATCGCACACATCGAAAAGAAGATGGAGGGCGCATCGGGCGTCATGATGGTGGCCACGACGGCGAGCAGCGGGCTGCACAGCCACATGGCGGTTAGCAAGATGCCGGCGCGCTCCTGGCCCACGAGGCGGCGGCAGAGGGACAGCAGCACGAGGAGTGCGCCGAACGCGGTTACGGCGGCCATGCAGCGCACGCCGAGCTCGGTGGATCCGAACAGCAGCGTGCCGAGGCGAATGAGCAGCGCGACCATCGGGGGGTGATCGAGGTAACCGGCATGCAGGTGCCGCGAGAGGACCCAGTAAAACGCTTCGTCGGGAACCAATTGCCGGGAGCCGGCGTAGATGAGCCGAAATGCGAACGCGCCTACGAAGACGAACAGCAGCACCGACCGCCGCGTGTCAGGCCTACCCCTTGGTTGTAGCGGCAATGCCATCGATGCATCCCCGGCCGGTCGAACGCGCCATCATCAGGTTCGCTGCAATTTCCCCAGCAGGACGATCGCCAACATCAGCACGATGGCATTCCCGCTCCAGATGAACCCGAGCCCTAGAGCCATCGAGTTATTGGCGTGGTTGCAGACCTGCTGCCCGGTGACGATCAACACGATGCAGAGGATCGCCGGAATGAAGCTCACGGCGAAGGCGCTCAGGAAGTTGCTGCTGCGGAACGTCATTCCCAGTGCGCAACCGGTCAGCACGAGCACGAGGCAACTGATGGCAAAGCTGGCGCGGCTGTGAATTTCGCTCTGCAGCTTCGAGAGCAGCTTGTACTGTTGACGTTTCAACTCGCCG
Organism: Tepidisphaerales bacterium; assembly: GCA_038221115.1. GTDB lineage: Bacteria > Planctomycetota > Phycisphaerae > Tepidisphaerales > Tepidisphaeraceae > JANXVV01. The sequence goes on along the minus strand of JBBRIN010000297.1, from coordinate 2,304 downwards.
GAAGATCTCGGGGAAAGCCGGCCGCTCTTCAGGTAATACTTGGCGGTGTTCTTGCGCATCGCCTTGAGGTCGGCGGGCATGGCGACATCGAGCACGGGACGGGTGAACTTCTTGTGCCGGGCCGTCTCCGCTTCGGTTTGGATCACCACGTCGAAGCCTTCGATCTCGATGTCGATCGTCACATCTTCATCGGGCATCGACGGCTCCCAGCGCGCCAGCGCCCGCACGCGCATTTCCATCGCCTCGTCGATCGACTTCTGAATGCCCGTGGCGCGGTTTTTCACCGCCAGCTTGACCTGGCGCGCCTCAGGCCGGGGCTTGGACTGCAAAACCAGCTCGGTCTCGTTCTTCCGTAGATCGCCGCCAAGGTCGCCGGGCGTGAGCGTCACCACCTCGTCGTCGTTTTCGAAGCTGTAGCTTCCTGTTTCCTTCATGGCAGCCAGCACCCGCTTCAGATACTCGGCGCCCTGCTCCTCCTTGATTAACTGATTGAGCTGGTCTTGCAAGCGCCGGCTTGTCTCCGGATTTTCGTACATGTCCTTGAGGCGGTCGATCGTCATGAACTTCGCGTCTTCCTTAATCGGCGAGGCCATCGGCACGGGGCCAAATTGGGTGCTGCGGACGGTATATTCAACCGCGGGCTTGCTGGTGGCCGTATTGCGCTCAAATTTACTGGCGTTCTCCAGCACGACAGTCAACTGCACCTCTTCGTGGCCCTGCTGGATGTAGGCGACGGCGCGCTTGGCCATCCAGAACTCCGACGGCACCGACATCCGCGCCGCCGGGTCCCCGTGGCCGTTACTCAGATCGACGTCCATGTACGACACGATCATCGGCGCCGTCAGCTCGACGCGCTGCTCGGTCACCTGCGGCTTGCGGGTGCGCCTCCCGGCCCCGGCCGGCTGCGTCGTGGCCGCCGTCGCGACATCGGTTTCCGGCCCCAGCACGCGAGCGCTTTGAGCATAGACGTTGAATTTGTCCAAGCCGATCTGGTGCGTTCGCTCGATCTTGTTCTGCACGAGCTGCGCCAAGTTGGAATAGACGACCTGCTCGACCTTCAACGTGAAGACCGGCACGATGAAGCAGAGAAACAGCAAGCTCACGAGTGAAACCATCAGCCCTAAAACAAGAGCGGGTGTCGTCAACGAAAGGAAGCTGATCCCCCCTGCCCGGCACGCGGTCAGCTCATTATCCGCGGACAAGCGGCCATAAACCATTGTCGCGGCGAAGAGCGCGGCCACCGGGAACGAATACGTGGTCATCGCCGGCGTGAAAAACATGAGGATCTTGCTGACCTGGCCGGCATTCAGACCGTGCTCGGTCAGTGGCCGCAGGAGGCCGCCAAAGCTCATGATGCCCGCGAGCCCCAGCGACGCCATCAGAAAGATGCGCATCAAATCGCGGAATATGTACCAGAACAGCGTTTTGCTCACGGGAGCGCGTCATGCTACCGGGCCGGATGATCATCTTCAAACGAAGGGGATTACTGAGGGCTCGGTTGAAATGGCGCACCCGAGGGAACCCCACCCTAACCCTCCCCCGTGTATGGACCGGGGGAGGGGAAAAAGAAAAAAATCGCCTGTATACTGCCTGCATGCCGCTCGCCCGCGTGCTCAAAGCCGCGCTGGATTTTTGCTTTCCGGGTGCATGCACGGCGTGCGGAGAATCCTGCGACGGGCAAGCTCCGCTCTGTCCATCCTGCAACATGAAGTTTGATGCGCTGGTCGCACACGCGGCGTGCCCACAGTGCGCGGCGCCGGTGGCTTACGAGGCAGCGCCGTGCCCCTATTGCCGAGGAGAGGGAATTGGGCCGTTCGATCAAATCGGGGCCATCGGCAGGTTTGATGAGCCGCTGCGCGAGCTCGTGCACGCCATCAAATATCACGGTAATTGGCCGCTCGCCGACTATTGTGCCGAGGAGCTGCTGAAGCTCCCGCGCATCCGGGAGGTGTTGACGGGCGTCGATCTCATCATCCCGGTACCGCTGCACCCGCTGCGCAAGCTGTCGCGCGGATACAACCAGGCTTACCTGATCGCGGACAGGCTTGCCAAGCGGCGCAAGATCTCGTTGCGTGAGCCGCTGCTCCGGCTCCGGCACACCGACACGCAAACCAACTTTCACTCGCGCGCCCTGCGCGAGCAGAATATGAAAGACGCATTCGGTCTGGCCCGGCCCGCGCTCGTGCGCGGCCGGCGCCTGCTGCTGGTTGACGACGTGATGACCAGCGGTGCAACGCTGCGCTCGGCAGCACGGGAATTGCGCAAGGCATCGCCCGCGAGCATCTCGGCGCTCGTGCTGGGCGT
>JBBRIN010000296.1:0-5615 GCA_038221115.1 Tepidisphaerales bacterium | reverse complement strand
ATCTTGCCCTTGTCGGGGATGCCATTGGGCATGATGCAGTCGTAGGCGGAGATGCGATCGGTGGCGATGATGAGCAGCGCCGGGCCGAGATCATAGACGTCGCGAACCTTCCCGCGGCGGACGGGGAACGGAAGGCTGGATTCCAGCAGGGCCGTGGACATGAGATGAGGATAAGGCGCGAAAGGTAAAACGTAAAATTGAACGAGACGATGCCGCGAAGGTGAACTTGGAGCTCGACGAGCGCCGCGATTTTGTTGTCGTTGTGCGATCGTGTTAAGATGCGTGGGACGGATGGGTTCTGATCGTGAGGGTCACTGGTTTATGGCAGAAGCAGGCGATACACAGGACGTTGGGCCGCTGGCGGCGACTGCCGAGGCGGTGGCGGGTGTATCGTGCGCGACGGGAGAGGCGGAAGGCACGGCGATCAAGTTTGAGCTCTACCGCGACGGCGCGCGGCTCATGAATTTCGCGCCGGTGATGGCGACGAGTATGGGGCCGGAAAGCGTCCCTCAGTCGGCAAATCTCGGGTTCAAAGACGGGTTGCTGGTGCTGGACCGCGGGGACGATCACGCGGGCGGCGTGTCGCTGCTGTGGGACGTGGGGCCGCTGGGGGCATTTGTGCTCGAGACGACGCGCCTGAAGCCGCGGTTGAAGCCGTACAACCTGAACGTCGAGCTGGCGCGGTTTCGGCTGATGCGCATCGTACAGAAGCTGGAAGATTGGAATCTGTTCGATTTTCCGCGGGTGGAGAAGTATACGGCGCGATTCCGAGAGGCGCAGGCGCTGTTCGCCGATGCTCTCGGGAAACTGGATGACAGCGCGACGGCATCACGGCTGGCCGATCAGGCGCTGGCAATGGCGATCGATTTGTCCGAGCAACTGGCGTCATTCCACAGCGAACTGCTCATCAATCGGCGGCGATCGAGCAACCAGTTTGTGAAGCACATCTTTGGGACGCGGGTGGACACGACGATTCAGAATCAGGCGTACCGGGACAAGCTGGTGGGCAATTTCGATTACGCGGTGCTGCCGATGAGCTGGAAGGAGCTTCAGCCGCAGGAGCAGGAGTTCCGAACGGACGTGATGGATGCGTGGGTCGAGGCGCTGGCGGCCAAGCGCGTGCCGATCATCGCCGGACCATTGATCGACTTGAACAACGCCCCCGATTGGCTGTTTGTGTGGGAACATGACTTCGACACCCTGCGTGAGCTGGCCTACGAGTTCGTGATGAAGGTGATCCACCGCTATCGCAAGGCGGTGGCCGCGTGGAACGTCTGCGCCGGCATGCATACCAACGCCGCGTTCACCCTCAGCTTCGAGCAGATCATCGAGCTGACCCGCCTGCTCGTGTCGCAGGTGAAAAACATGATCCCGCAGGCGCGGGTGATCGTGTCGGTAACGCATCCCTTCGGCGAATATCACGCGCGCCCGAAGACCAGCGTGCCGCCGATGCTTTACGCCGAGATGGTAGCGCAGGCCGGGATTAACTTCGAAGCGTTCGGCCTGGAATACGAGATGGGCGTGCCGACGTCGGGGTCATATGTGCGCGATTTGTTTCAGTTGAGCTGCATGCTCGACAAATTTTCCACGCTGGGGCGGCCGTTGTTCGTGACGGCGGCGACGGCGCCTGGTCGCGCGGGGCCGGATGCGTCGGATCGATCGGATGGGAAAAATGACCCGGGCCAGGCGGGACGTTGGCATCGGCCATGGGACGCGCAGTTGCAGGCCGAATGGATGGAACAATTCTACCGGATCTGCTTGAGCAAGCCGTTCGTCGAAAGCATAGCCTGGGGCAACCTGGCGGACATGAATCCGTCGCTTCCATCCGGCGGAATGATGGACGATTTGCTACAACCCAAGGCGGTCTTCGAGCGCTTGCAGCAGATGCGCGAGAAGTTTCATCAGTGGCAGGGGCGAAAGCCGTAACCGGGGAGGCGGCAGTGTGGGATTCATCGAGGCGGGCGGTGATCCTGGTGCTGCTTGCGGCCCTGGCGCTGTATCTGGGGGCACGATTTCTCGTGCAGCACGCATATGTAAGCGATCCGCAGCCGATGGAGGGAGCCCGGGCGAGCGAGCTGGCGGATCGCGTGGACCCGAACACCGCGACGATCGCCCAGATCGCGGCGATCCCCAATGTGGGGGGCAAATTGGCGGGAGGGATCGTGGAGTATCGCGAGAGCTATCTCAGGACGCATCCGGGGGCGATCGCGTTTGAGAAGGCGAGCGATCTGTTGCGCGTGAGGGGCGTCGGCGTGGCGAAGATGGAGTTGTTGATGGGACATATGGTGTTTCCGGGGAAGCCGGCCACGACCCGGCACTAAATTTAGCCGTACTTTTAGCGCCTTCAGGCATCTCCTCGAATGGATTGCTCGCTATACTCAGTGATATGACGCGCGATGAACTTCTCTCCCGCATTTGGATCGATCCGAAGCGTTGTTTCGGAAAGCCGTGTATCCGAGGTCACCGCATCTGGGTATCCCTGATCCTGGACCTCCTGGCTTCGGGCATGACAAGCGACGAAATCATCTCTGACTACCCGGGTCTGGAGAATGCGGATATTTTGGCGTGCATCGCATACGGCTCTGAGATGTCCAGGGAGCGGTACGTTGATATCCCGCTGGAGCCAGTGTTTTGAAGCTCAAGCTGGACGAAAACCTGGGGAGACGTTGCATCGACATTCTCCTGGCTGCCGGTCATGACGTGGCAACGGTGGCTGGGCAAGGAATGACGTCGGCGGAGGATGGGGAGTTGATTGCGGCATGTTGCATTGAAGCGCGAGCCCTCGTGACGCTCGACCTCGATTTTTCAAATCCGCTTATTTTTCCGCCGGACCGTTATGCGGGCATCGCCGTGCTAAGGCTGCGGCCCCGATCATCGCATGCAGAGTTGGTGCTTTTGATGCGCACCTTGGCGGATGCTCTCAGACGTGAGAGCCTGGAGGGGAAGCTGTGGTCAGTGGAACCGGGGCGCGTTCGAGTCTATCAGCCATTGTCCGATTGATTTCGCCGCAGACTCAGGGGACACAAAGAAGACCTTCCGTCCGACGATGCCCTACAATCGGCCGTCCCGATTTGGAGATGACGCATGCCCGAATTCGAAGTGGTCAGCCCGTTCAAGCCCCAGGGCGATCAGCCGGCGGCGATCGATAAACTGGTGGCGGGCATTCAGCGCGGGGAGCGGTTTCAGACCCTGATGGGCGTGACCGGCTCGGGCAAGACCTTCTCCATGGCGCACACCGTGGCGCGCGTGAAGCGGCCCACGCTGGTGATCAGCCATAACAAAACGCTGGCGGCTCAACTGTACGAGGAGTTCAAGGACCTGTTTCCGAATAACGCCGTCGGCTACTTCGTCAGTTACTACGACTACTACCAGCCCGAGGCGTACATCCCGCAGCGAGACATTTACATCGAAAAGGATGCGAGCCGCAATGATGATCTGGACCGTTTGCGGCTGTCGGCCACCAGCAACCTGGTGAGCCGCGATGACGTGCTGCTGGTGGCGTCCGTGTCGTGCATTTTCGGGCTCGGCTCGCCGATTGAGTACAAAAAGAGCGTGGTGCCAATCCGCAAAGGCGAAGAGACAGACCGCGACGACATGCTTCGGAAGCTGATCGATCTCCAGTACGCCCGGAACGACATCGACTTTAAGCGAGGCACCTTCCGCGTGCGCGGGGATGTGGTCGAGCTCCGCCCCAGTTATGAGGAATTCGCATATCGCATCGAATTCTTCGGCGATGAGATCACCACCATCGACATGATCAACCCGCTCACCGGCGAGCTGCTGCGCACTGAGGATCAGATTTTCATCTATCCAGCTGTTCACTACGTGATGCCCGAGGAGCGCGTGGCCGGCGCGGTGCAGTCGATCAAGGATGAGCTGGAAATCTCGGTGATGAAGCTGCGCGGGCAGGGAAAGCTCCTCGAGGCGCAGCGCCTTTTGGCGCGGACGAAATACGACCTGGAGATGATCCAGGAAGTGGGGTTCTGCTCGGGCATTGAGAACTACAGCCGTCATCTCGATGGAAGGCAGCCCGGCGAGAAGCCCTACACGCTGATCGATTATTTTCCCAAGGATTTCCTGCTGATCATCGATGAGTCGCACGTGACGTTGCCGCAAATCAAGGCGATGTACACCGGCGATAAGATGCGCAAGCAAGTGCTGGTGGAACATGGGTTCCGCCTGCCCAGCGCCATGGACAATCGGCCGTTGAAGTACGAGGAGTTCGAGAAGATGTGGCACCAGGTGGTGTTCGTCTCGGCGACGCCGGGCAAGATCGAGCTGGAGAAAACGGGCGGCGAGATCGTCGAGCAGGTGATTCGGCCAACCGGCCTGATCGACCCGGAGATCTTCGTGCAGCCGGCGCAGGGCCAGGTGCCGCATCTACTCGCGGCCATCAAGGAACGCGCCGAGGCGGGCGAACGCGTACTCGTGACGACGCTCACCAAGCGCCTCGCTGAAGATCTGTCGGCATACATCCAGGAGGCCGGCTTCAAGGGCCGGTACCTCCACAGCGAAATCCAGACCCTCGAGCGGGTGGAAATCCTGCGCGATCTGCGCAAGGGGGATTTCGACGTGCTGGTCGGCGTCAACCTGCTGCGCGAGGGGCTGGACCTTCCCGAGGTGTCGCTGGTGGCCATCCTCGACGCCGACAAGGCGGGGTTTTTGCGCAGCGAGACGTCGATGATTCAGATGATCGGCCGCGCCGCGCGCAACGTGAACGCCAAGGTGATCCTTTACGCCGACACCGTAACGCCGGCGATGAAAAAGGCGATGGACGAAACCACCCGGCGGCGCGCGCTGCAGCGCAAGTACAACGAAGAACACGGCATCACACCGCAGACGATTCAAAAGGCAATCCGCACCGGCATCGAGTCAGAGGTGAAGGCGCGGCGAACCGTGCAGGAGGCCATCCACGCCACAGACGATCAGATGGACAACGCGGAGATCATATTGTTGCTGGAGGAGGAAATGCTGGAGGCGGCCCGGAATCTGGAATTCGAAAGAGCCGCACAATTGCGCGACAAGGTGAACGAGCTGCGGGGAATGCCGGTGATCAAGAGCGGGAGCGGGTTTGCCGGGCAGGACTTGGACGGCGGGCAGCAGAGCCAGAAGATCTGGGAGCCAAAGAGCAAGGGAAGGGGAAAGCGGAAGGCCGCGCGGTGAGCAGGTGGGAAGCCGCTCCGCAGAGGATCCGTCGCGACCGATGAACGGGATCAGATGGGGAATCGGATTTTTTCTGGTCCGCGTTCATCCGCGTTTATCCGCGGCTCAGAAGGATTTGACGTTGCTATAATGGGGGCATGGAGCCGTTTCCTTCTTATGAACAACTTCGAGATTTGATTCAGTTGGCCGTCCGAGAGGATCTGGCCCAGGATGACGTCACCAGCCGGCTGTTGGTCGACGAGCGGGCGATCGGCGTCGGCACGCTGTTGCAGAAAGAGGTCGGGATCGCGTGCGGCCTGCCGATCGTGGAGATGGTGTGCCACGCATATGACGAGCGCCTGCGCGTCGAGCAAATCCCCGGGCTTCATCTGGAGATTATCGAGGGGCGGTTCAGCGACGCGCAGGTGACGCCGTTGCTGCGCATTCGCGGGCCCATGCGGCCGCTGCTCTCG
>JBBRIN010000295.1:0-5622 GCA_038221115.1 Tepidisphaerales bacterium | reverse complement strand
TGGGGGGTTTGGGGCGGGGGGGGGGGGTTGGGACTGCGCGCGCACGGACTGCGGCGCGGCTGCGATGATCGCCGCGAGCAGCATCGCCCGCATCCACCCGATAGCTGTCACCTTCTTGCCTTACGCCCGCCGCACGCCAACCCAGTAACCCCTTACGCGCTCAAGACCTTCCGCCACAGCGGCGGCACCCATGCACGCCCGACGCGGCGCCAAAGTTAACGTATGTTGCACGACCCTTCAAAGCGGCCGATCCGGCCCGGCCGTACTTTTCCTCCCATTTAGCCCTATGATTTATTGCCGGCATCGCCGCCCGGCGCGGGCGGCGACGGCGAGCAGAGTGTTTAGGTGAGGCATGCCCTTGCGAATCGATTCACCGGACAGGTAAAGTAAGCGACGCGAACACCCCGGCAGGGGCTTGGGGTAGTCGCGATCGTTCGTTCAACGCCATGGCCGGACGGTAGCGCCCATGAACGACTGGTACGATGCCGAGCAGCGAGTCGAACGAGCCAAGGAGCTCTTCGATCAGCACAAATGGTCGGAGGCTCTGGAAGAGCTCCGCGCCGCGGTCGCGCTGAATCCGTACAACGGCGGGTGGCACTTTAATATCGGTCTTACGCTCGATGAGATGCAGCGATTTGACGAGGCGATCGACGCGTATCAGCACGCGCTGGAAATTGAATCGGATGACATCGATGCGTTGAGCCACCTCGGGGCCGATTTGGCGCGCGTGGGCCGGCACCGCGATGCGCTGGACACGTTCGACCATGTCGAGCAGATCGATGCGTCGTTTGAGCCCGCGTATTGTAGCCGAATCGAGGCATATCGGCAGTTGGGGGATCACGACAAAGCCGAGGAGATGTTTTACCTCGCGCGCGAGTTCCGCGAGGAGTGCCCCGACTGCTTCTACAACATCGGGCAGAGTCTCTACGATCGAGGACTATTCGATAAGGCGCTGTATTGCTGGCAAAAGGCGCTGGATCTCGATGACAGCCGGCCCGAGGTGCATCTGCGGATTGCGGAGGCATATCGAGCGAAGGGGCAGCTCGATAAGGCGCGGCAGCATTATCTGTTGGAGCTGCGCCAGAACCCGGGCGATACCGAAACACTGCTGGACCTGGGCGAGCTGCTGATGGACATGGACCGGGTGGACGAGGCGGGGGAGAAGTTCCGCCGCGCCATCGAGCAGGCGCCGGAGCACCCGTCGTCGCATTACTGTCACGGGCGCTGGCTGCTGGAAACCAAGCGCACGGACGAGGCGCTGCTGGCGTTTCAGAAGACGCTGGAGCTTGATCCGACGTATCCGGGCGCTCACTTTCACCTGGGGAAGATTTATTGTCTTCGACAGGATCGCGAGAAGGCACGCCGCCACTTGCGCAACGAGCATTTGCTCATGCCGGAGGATCCGCAGGTGCTGCTGGACCTGTCGAACCTGTTGCTGGACATGGGCGAGACATCGACTGCGCTGGTGTGCCTGAAGCGTCTGACGGAGAAGGAGCCGGCGAACACGAGCGCGTGGCAGAACCTGGCGGTCGCGTACTTTCACAGCGAGTGCTATGACGAGGGGATTGCGGCAAGCCATCAGGCGCTCAAGTGCGATCCGGCGCATCTGATGGCGATGTACAATCTGGCGGTGGCGCACGAGCACCTGGGGCAATGCGAGATTGCGGTCAACTGGGTGAGGGCGGCGCTGGCGATCGATCCGCGCGATCCGGCTTTTCAGAAGCTGGAGCTGCGGCTGCGATTTTTGCAGCTTCGCAATAAGGTGGCGACGGCGGTTCGGAAGGTGTTGCGCCTGGGGCGGATGAGCCGGAAGGCGCCGACTTCGTAGGCATCAGGCTTCGCCGAGAAGTTGCCGCGCTACCGCCAGACATCGGGCGATGATTCCGGCTGACTCGGCGACCTGTTGCGTCTCTGCTCCCAGCTCATTGGACGCGCCTTTGATCGCTACGTATTGGACGCGGCCGTTGCCGAAGCGCTCGCAGAAGGCGTAGAACTGAGCCACTTCCATGTCGACCAGTTGGGTTCCGCGGGCCAGGTGCTGGTCGTACTTCCGTTGCAACGCGCCGCGATTGAAGGGGTAACCGCGTTCGGTCATGCGGGGGCCGAAGCCGTAGAAGAAGTCGGTTGAAACGGAGTCTGCGAGCGCGATGTTCGGCGGGGCGTTCCATCGCGGATGGAGGGGTTCGGGGATTCCTTCGCCGTCGAGGGCGGTGCCGCCGAGAAAGGCATCGCTGATCCATCGGGGGTCGCCGATTGGAATGGTCGCGCCGGGCATTTTGCCGGCGGTACCGATCAGCACGATGCGCGTGACGATCGGACTGCGGGTTAGTTCCCAGATGAGCGGTTCGACGCAACCGGTGCCCATGCCGGACAAAATCACTGTATAGTGGGATTGCTTCCAGAACTCGTAGGACCGGAAGGCGTGCGTGGCGGTGACATCGCCGAGCAAGGGAACGATGTGGCTGCGATCCTCGCCGCAAATGAGGATGCAGTCTGGCGACAGGACTGATGCGGGCGCGTTGGTATTGGGGCCCAAGCTATCCACGACAAATCCTGATGGGATCACCCCTGTTCGAACTGCGATTGGGAGATCATCTCCGGCGCGAGGGGCGTGATGAATTCGGGATAGCCGGGCGCGCCCATTTGGGGGATATCGAGGCCGGCGACCTCGACTTCAGGAGGTACGCGGTTTCCGCCGAGGAGCATTCCGATGGCTTTGAAGCAGAGGCCGGCGACGACGAAGTTCCAGATGAAGCAGGTTGCCGCGGCGATGAGTTGCGCGATGAACTGCCGGGAATCGCCGTAGAACAGGCCTTTGACGCCGCCGGCGACGCCGTTCCACATGCCGCTGGCGCCGGTGTAGGTGCCGTCGGCGAAGAGGCCGACGGCCAGGATTCCCCAGAGACCTCCGACGCCGTGTACGCTGATGGCGCCGACGGGGTCGTCGATTCCCTTGCGCTCCCAGAAGAAGACGGACCAGTCGCTGATGAGCCCGGCGATGGCGCCGATCAGGACGGCGGCCCAGGGCGCGACGAAGGCGCATGGGGCGGTGATGGAGACAAGGCCGGCGAGCATACCGTTGCACATCATGGAAGGATCGGGCTTGCCGAATCGGAACCAGAGGTAGAGGGCGCTGGTGACTGCGCCCGCGCCGCCGGCGAGCATGGTGTTGACCGCGACGACGCCGATACGGTTGCTGGTGCCGGCGAAGGCGCTGCCGGCGTTGAATCCGAACCACCCGAAGGCGAGGATGAACGTGCCGAGGATCACCATGGGGATGTGGTGGCCGAGGATGGGGCGGGGTTTTCCGGCGGCGTCGTACTTGCCGATCCGCGGGCCGATGAGCCACGCGCAGACCAGAGCCATGACGCCGCCCTGCATGTGGACGACGCTGGAGCCGGCGTAGTCGACGGCGCCGTGGCCGAGGCCGAAGTTCTGGCCCATTTGAGCGAGCCAGCCACCGCCCCAGACCCAGCAGCCGTAGATGGGGTAGATGACGGTGCCGACCAGGACGCTGAAGAGGAAGAAGCTGCTGAATTTCCAGCGTTCGGCGAGCGCGCCGGTGGGGATGGTGGCGGCGGTGTCCATGAAGACCATCATGAACAGGAACCAGACGACGACGGCGGCGTCGTAGCTGCCGCCGCCGAGGAAGAAGCCTTTGGTTCCGAAGAGTCCGAAGGGCTTTCCGGCGATGTGGATGTAGGCCATGGAGTTGAGGGTCGGCACGCCACCCAACCCTCCGGGGCCGCCGATGGGGGCATGAGCCGCGCCGGCGGGGATGCCATTGACGCCGCCGCACATGAGGGCGAACCCGATCGCCCAGAAGGAGAGCATGCAGACGGAATAGACCAGGAAATTCATGCTCATCGTGTGTGCGGCGTTTTTGGCGCGGCAGAGTCCTGTCTCGAGCAGGGCGAAGCCGGCTTGCATGAACATGACGAGGAAGCCGCAGACGAGCGTCCAGACGAAGTTGATGGAGTAGTAGAGGTGGGCGACGTTGGCGTCGGTGTTGTTGGGGACGTGGCCGGGCAGATCGGGGTTGGGCGTGTAGAGCGGGCCGGATGTGTTGGCGCCGGCGGGGTCGGGGGTTGGGGAAGCGGGTGACGCGGCGCTGACGCGACTGGTGGCAAGCAGCAGCGCGACGAGCGCGAAGGCGATCCATCGGCAGGGTGGGGCGGGGTATCCCATCATGGCAGGGTTGTAATCGAGATGGCTCGGGGCTCAAAGCAATACGCGCGTACGTCGCGGATCAGGCGAGATTGTTGAGGATGTCGACGCCCTGTTGGAGCTTTTCGTCGGTGGTGGCGTAGCTGATGCGGAAGTGAGTGTCGCGCTCGGAGAAAACGCTGCCGGGGATAATCAAGACGTTGTTCTCGATGGCCTTGGCGACGAAGTCGGTGGCGGTCGAGCCCGCCGGGGCTTTGGGAAAGATGTAGAAGGCGCCGGAGGGTTGGACGACGTCGAATTTGGATTTGAGGCCGTTGTAGACGATGTCGCGCTTGCGGCGGTAGGCGGCGACGGCGTCGCTCATCGGAACGTCGATGGCTTTGAGCGCGGCGTGCTGGAAAGGGGAGGGCGCGCAGACGAAAGTGTACTGCTGAAGCTTGGTCATCTGGGCGATCAATTCGGCGGGGCCGGCGGCGTAACCGAGGCGCCAGCCGGTCATGGCGTGGCTCTTGGAAAAGCCGCGCAGGATCAGGGTGTTGTCGTAGAGCCTGGCGGGGGAAGGCAGTGCTGAGTGCTGGGTGCTGAGTGCTGAGTCGTAGAGGAAGGGTTCGTAAATCTCGTCGCTGAGGAGCAGCAGGTCGTGTTTACGGGCGATATCGACGGCGGCTTTGACCTCGGCCTCGGTCATGACGATGCCGGTGGGGTTGCACGGGCTGTTGAGGATCAGCATCTTCGTGCGCGGCGTGATGGCGCGTTCGACCTTGTCGGCGGGGAAGCGGAAATCGGGGTACGTGTCGACGATGACGGATGTGCCGCCGGTCATAGTCAGTAGGTGCTTGTACATGACGAAGTAGGGGTCGAGAAAGATGGCTTGGTCGCCGGGGTCGATGGTGGCGAGCATGGCGAGGAAGAGCCCACCGGAGACGCCGGAGGTGATGAGGATTTCGCCGGCATCGCGGCCGATTTCCTTGGAGAGATCGGCGCGGAGACGGGTGCGGAGGGGCTCGATTCCCTGGGTGGGGGTGTAGCGGTTGTGGCCGGCGCGGATGGCGTCGATGGCGGCGGCTTTGGCGATTTCGGGGACGTCGAAGTCGGGGAGGCCGATCGAAAGGTTGATCGGATCCTTCATCTTCGCGGCGAGGTCGAAGACCTTGCGAATGCCGGAAGCGTCGACGGCGTGGGCGCGGGCGGAGATGGGGTTGCGCGGCATAGTGAGATCATTAAAGCGAGAATGGAAGATGGAGGATCGAGGACGGCGCCGTTGTTCGGCCGCCCCCCGCTATCCTCCATCTTCGATCTTCGGTGGTGTTACTTTTTCTTGGCGGCGGGTGCGGCGGCCTTGCCGGCGGCGGCCGGGGCGGCGCCCTTGGCGGCAGCGGCGGGGGCGGCCTTGCCTCCGGCGGGGGCCTTGGCGCCGGCAGCGGGGGCTGGGGCGGCGGCGCCCGCGGCGGGCGT
>JBBRIN010000294.1:0-5633 GCA_038221115.1 Tepidisphaerales bacterium | reverse complement strand
GTTTCATCAACTGCTGGACATACCAGCCGTGCAGCGAGCGGTGCAGGTAACGAAGCGGGTTGCGATATCGCTTGCGTAACACCGCCCGCCGCGCTTCGATTTGCGGTGTAAGAACGTCGCGAGTGGACAAAAGGGTCAGGTTCGATTGAAACGGCACCTTCCGAAACTGTGCCAGGTCCTCGTGGTCGACAATCGCGACATGTCGGATGTCGATCCCGCACCGCTCGATGGATTCCCGCTGAATGCAGAAACGCTCGTAATCCTTCCAGAACGTCGGGGTGACAAAGGTTACTTTTGGGCCCATTGCACCTCTCCTGCCGGCGAATGCTGCACGCCCGCCCCGGTGCCCGCCTCCATCTCATTCAGTTTCCTCAACCCGAACTTTTCATACTTCCTCGGCTCGCCGCGCCGGCGAATGAAGAGCCACGTCTTCCTGATGTTCTGGATCATCCCCATCTCCCACGCCGGCATCGATTCATTGGTCCACCACGTCCGCAAGTGCCGCACGCGGTAGTATGCGAGCCGAATCATAGTCCTGACCAGCGTATAGATCGGATGCGGGTCGTCGTGGTGCATCCAGTGGTATTCGATGTAAAAATCGCTGGCCGCTCCCTTGAGGGCCGCATCACGCATGCTGGCTCGGGTCAGGCGCTTCGGGTCGAAATGATGCTCGGCCGGGGCGTCCGGGATCGAAGCGATCTTAAAGTGCGCCTGCGACAACTGGCGACTGAAGAGCATGTCCTCGCCGCACGCCGCCGGCGGACCGATCTCGGTATCGAACAGCGGAACCTGCGTCAGGACGCCGCGGGAAAAAGCCATGTTGGAGCCCACGAGATCCGCTTCGGGCCTTCCCTCGCTGCACGCCAGCCCATCGAAGTGCGCCGGTTCCATCCAAGAGCGGCGGAGGTGGTCGGGCATGATCCGGGCTCCGACCGCCGCGTCGGCAACGCCCCCGGCGATCGGCCGGCACATCGTCTCGATCCATCGGCGCTCGACGCGAACATCATCGTCGGTGCATAACAGAATCTCGCCCCGCGAGCGGGCCACCGCCAAATTCAGCGCATTGGATTTCCCGGGGGAGGGGACCGAAATGTATCGCACGCACAAATTGCTCAGATTCGCTTCGGAAACGACGCGAGCGGTGTGATCGCACGATCCGTTGTCCACCACGAGCAATTCGGTCGAGAGATCGGCGGGCACTTCGCACCGGCCGATGGACGCCAGCGTCTCCCGCAGGCTGTCGGCACGGTTGCAAGTGCAGATGATGATGGACACACGCGGGTTCAAGCCGGCACTTTCTCCAGCGCGTGTCCGAACTGCGGCAGGCGATCGAGCTCGTCCACGATGCAGCCAACCGGGTCGGCGGGCACCAATTTGCGGATCCGCTTCGCCGCGGCGAGGCCCATCGCCTGCAAATCCGCGCGGTTGGCCCACGCTCTTTCCATGGCCCCGTCTAAGAGCGAAATGGTCGGAGCCGCGGCAACGAAGCCGGTGACCCCGTCCTCCACCACTTCAGTATTCCCAGCGACGTCGGTCACGACGCACGGCCGGCCGCACAACATTGCTTCGACCACCGCCAGCGGAAGACCTTCGAGGCGCGACGGCAGAAGCAGCGCGTGGTGCGCGACCCACGTGGCCTGCAGGTCCGAGACGGTTCCGCCAAAGACGACGCTCTTCAAATCGTACAGCGCGACCAGCTCGCGATACCACGACTCGTCGGGACCGGCGCCGAAGAACACAACGCGAACCGCCCGCTCCCGCCACTTCGGCATTCGGAGCACTTCAAAGATCAAATCCTGACCCTTGCAGCGGGCATCGAGTCGGCCGACACAGGCAAATCGAAGTTCGCGGTCGTCATCGGGCCATGGGGGATTGGCGTCGAACGCAACGTTATAGGGGTTGCGAACAACCCGCGCGTCCGCCAGCGGGATGGCCAGTTGCCGCGCGGTCGCGTTGGCATTCGCGCGCGAGACGAAGAAACAACCCGCAGCGTTCTCGTAGGCCTCTTGCAAACTACGCCGGATCGAGGGGTGAGGCGGGCACGTCTCGTTGACGGCTTGAACGAGCAGAACGTATGGAATGCGGCGGCGGAGGCATTCGGTCGCCCATATGCCGCCGTCCGTGTTTCCGCCCTGCGAGATCACGACCCGGTCGGGAGCCGCTTCCGTCAACCAGTTCCGCACGCGGTCCGAGTAGTCCGCCGCATCGCCGCGCACTCGCCTTCGCAGGCGCCCGACCAACCCGGGGTCAAACCGCCGGACCACGCGGCAACCGGCGCGCTCCAGCTCGCCGATCTGGTTCGCTTCATCCGCCCAGCCCTGCACGATCGCTCCGACGCGCTCGCGGCGCCCCAGCAATCGGAGCGCGGCTTGAAACCAGAGCTCTTCGCTTCCGCCCCACGGAGATCCCTCCATGGTACTAATGAATGTAATCCCAGGCATCGTGTTCTCGCGCCGACCCGACTTCAATCTGACCTTCAAGCGTTTGGTTTTTCGAGCACTGCAAGATTAGAGAGGTACAGCGGACTTCCGATATGGAGCCGGCGCTGGATCGTCTGGCTTCGTAGCCACCGGAATATTGCACGCTGCGCAATGCGGGCGACCTTTGCATAAACTCGATCGAGCAAACGCCGGGAGCGCGGGAAGGGATGCACGGACCCCAGAAGCGTGCCGAGCACATCCCAACCATCGCCAACTTTCTGGCGATGAATCACGCGGAGGCCGGACCGCGCTGCGAAGAGGTCGATGGCGTTCAGAGTAGGGCGCCAGAAATCATACGGCTCCTCGTGGAGCTGGTAAAAGTGCGGCGCCGTCACGAGCACCCGACCCCCGGGCTTCAGGAGAGCGGAGAAGTTCGCAAACGCGACATCCCATCCCGCCACGTGTTCGAGCACCTCGGTACAAAGCACAAAGTCGAACGGACCCCGCTCGAGCAAGGCCCGGGGGAGGGGGCCGTCGATCGCGCAGGTCACGTCGACGCTCCCTTCGGGATTCTGCGCGACGTCGGTGCCGGTATACGAATAACCGATGGCTTCCAACGCCGCCCGGAATGGCTGACGTCCGCACCCGCAGTCGAGCGCTCTTGCCAAAACGGGAGCGGGGGACGCAAATTCGCCGAGCGAACGCGCGACGTGCGCGCTCAAAAGCGGAACGATGAACTCTTCGCATGGCGCATTGGGGACATATGTCGCACGCTCAACCAATCGCGGCCGCGGCAGTTCCGCCGGCACCGGGTGGGCCGTCGTCACCCGCTCGCGTTCACCCGATGTGGCGCGTTTTGGCTGTTCGACCGCAAGCATCTACGGCATCGCTTTCTATCGTTTGACGAACACGGCGCACATGCTGTGGCCCCGCAAGGCGACGGGAACAAGACGACTCACCAGACGCACGCAGTTGGAAAGGACTCGCTCCCGGCCCAAAACCCAACCCAGAGGCGTACGACGAAGGCGCTTCTTGAGCGCCTGAACGTACCAGGACTGCTGGTTGGGCGCCAGAGGCTCGTACGCAACCCGTTGTAAATCGATGGGAAACAGTCGTTCCAGCGAGTGAAAAGTCTTCGCACACCAACGGCTCATGTGATGCGGCGGGAGGTCCAACAGGTCATAACTATGCTTCAAATAGCCGTTCCCATTGGGAACCGCCAATACCAGCTTCCCCCCGCTCCTCACCGCGCGTATGCAAGCTTCCAGAAACTTCAGCGGCGCGGCGATGTGTTCGAGAACCTGAAACGCGCAGACGCCGTCAAATGACTCGGGAGATCCACTCGAGATGACCTCGATATCACCGACCGCTAGCGGCAAGCCGCGCGACCGTCCCACTTCGACCGCCTCGGGACACAGATCGATGCCCCTCGCGTCAACTCCCACCTGCAAAGCCTTGGACACAAAGGCGCCAGCGCCACATCCGACATCCAGAATGCGCTCGCCAGCCGTGAACAGTCCCCTCGCCAACCCGTGTTCCCACTTCTCCGCGCCGTAATACCACTCGATCTTATTCAATTGCGCGTACAAGTTCTCGGAGCCGGCAATGTTCTGGGGCGTGAAGAACACCAGGCCTGTCTCGTTGCAGCGCAAAACGTCGATCGCGTCGGCCCGGCGGAACTCCGGAGCGACATCGATGTTGAACTGATGCTTCCAGTCCTGGACGAGTTGGTCCACGCAAAGTCGACGAATGAAAGATACGTTCGACGACCCCGTGAGCGGGCTGTTAGTCAAGAGCTTCTTCTCCTGCGTGGAGTCCAAACCAGCCAATGCCTCGGATGTTGCACAGGGAGTTCCCATGAGGGTCTTGCGTAAGTGAGCTTGAGAGCAGAGCTTGTTCCCGGTCGTGGAACGCCAGCGCCCCTCAGCAGCCCGTGGCGGAAGTCCCAAACGGCCGCTTTCTTCGCCGCTGGCACTATTGAAAATTCGGCGTTTTCGCGCGGCAGCTGATTTTTAGCACTGGCTGTTACGATGAAGCGCCGGCGGGTTGGCACTCGAGGACTTTCGTCTGCCGATCAAAGCCGCCGCCGCCCTCGTTGTCACGTCGGCCAGATTCTAGGATCTTCTCGATCTGCCAGTCGCATTCTTCAAGATATGCGCAGGTGCCCGATATCCACTCGAATTCGCGCGGCCTGCCGAACATCACCACCTCGAAAGGGCAAATCCCCTCAATCGTCTCAAACCTTTTCCCGCCGGCGCGCTCAGTGAAATGGACAACCAGGTGATATTGGCCCATGAAGAGCCGCAACTTGGGAATCGTACATGTGAGCCGAAACGTGCCCGCTTCACGGCACATGGGCCTCTCGCTATCAAACGTCCAGAGATACATCGCAGGCACCTGGTTCTGGACGCTGACGGCCTGAATCGCGAACGACGCGCCATTGACCGGCCCGGGCGCCGTAATGTCGACCTCAAGCGTCATGGGAGCCCCGTTGTGCTGCGTGTTCTCGGGCAGAGAAGTCCGCAGGGCGACGCGGGTCACGCGCGGCTCATCGGGCAGCGGGTCCGCCGTGTATTCCAGGCCCTGGCTGGCCCCTTCGCGCAGATATGCGGCGATGGCCCCCTCAGTGGCCCCGTCGTACACGACTCTTCCGCGCCCCAGCACCAGGCAGCGCTGCGTCAGCGTGGAGATCGCCTGCATGTTGTGGCTCACAAACAGGACGGTCCGGCCGCCCGCGGAAACGTCCTTCATCTTCCCCATGCACTTCGCCTGAAACGCCGCATCTCCAACCGCGAGTACCTCGTCGACGATCAGAATTTCGGGATTCAGGTGGGCGGCGACGGCGAACGCGAGGCGAACGTACATGCCGCTGCTGTACCGCTTCACCGGCGTCTCGAGGAATTGTTCCACGCCGGAGAAGTCCACGATGGCGTCGAACTGTTTTTGTATTTCCGACCGGCGCATCCCCAGTATTGCGCCGTTCATGAAAATGTTCTCGCGGCCGGTCAATTCCGGGTGGAAGCCCGTCCCAACTTCCAGCAAGCTGCCGACGTGGCCATATAGTTTGATTTCGCCGGTGGTAGGCGCGGTAATTCGACTGAGCGCCTTGAGCAGCGTGCTCTTGCCCGCGCCGTTCCGGCCGATGATGCCGACGACTTCCCCCTTGTAAACGTCGAAAGAGATGTCCTTTAACGCCCAGAAATCCTCGGGCTT
>JBBRIN010000293.1:0-5636 GCA_038221115.1 Tepidisphaerales bacterium | reverse complement strand
GAGGCTGGCGGGGGCGACGGCGCGGGCGGAGGGCTCGGTGGCTGGGGAATCGGCGGCGGCGGTGGCGCGATGGCATGTTGGCTCGGGGGATGTGGCCGCGGCGGCGTATGGGATGACGGCGGAGGAGGCGGGGGCGCTGGTGGAGCTGGTGGCGCGGCCGCCGCGCGATCCGCGGTTTGCGGTGACGTGGGACGTGGGGGCGAAGCTGCGAGTGAGCGTGGATGCGGTGGATCGGGGGAAATATCTGAACGAGTTGCCGGTAGTGATGGAGGTGCGGGGCGGGGATGGGGCGGCGGCGGTGACGGTGCCGGCGAAGCAGGTGGGGCCAGGGCGGTATGAGGCGGTGATGGATGCGGCGCGGACGCCGGTGATGGTGGCGGTGTGGGTGGAGGGGAGATTGGTGGATCAGGCTGCAGTTGCGGGGCGAAATGCGGCGGAGTTTGAGGAAGTGGGGAACGATCACGAGGCGATGCGCGAGTTGGCGCGGCGGACGGGGGGAGAGGTGATCGATTGGCGGCAGGTGAAGCCGATTAAGCTTCGATGGCCCGAGAGGGAGGTGGGGTTGGGAGCCTGGTTGGCGGCGGCGGGGGCGATGATGGTGGGGATGGGGTTGGGGTGGTGGAGGGGGAGAACGCAAGACGTAATGCGTAATGGATGATGGCGCGGCTTGTGTTTCGTTTTACGTATTATCGATTGAGCGCGCGCAGGTGATCTAGCGTCGCGAGGTCGGTGACGACTTCGATTTGGTAGCGGTAGGTTTTGTGGGCGGCGGATTTGAGGGTGTCGAGCCAGCCTTTGGCGCGGTCTTTGTCGCGGCCTTCCACGCCGCCGTTCATGGGTTCGAGCGCGCCGACGTATTCGTGGGGCCCCCAGTGCTGCCAGTTGCCGCAGCGGGGGAATTCGCTGGTGTTGTAGTGGATGGCAACGGCGAGGTTGAGTGTGGGGTTGAGGACGGCGACGGTGGTTTTTCCGGAGGGATCGGTGGGCTTTGGATACAGGTAGGCGATGAAGGATTCGGGGCCGCGGTGGGATTCGAGGGGGGCGGGAATGCGCTTGTAGTCATTGCCGGGGTTGAAGTGTTGGCGGGAAGACTCGCTGTCGATGGGGTCGACGCGCGAGGCGTCGTAGCAGAACTGTGAGCCGGCATCGATGAGCGGGTAGCCGAAGTTGATGTGCAGGAGCCATTGGTGGGGGACGTCCTGATTGCCGGCGTTGAAGAAATCGTCGGTGATGGAGATGGAGTTGGAGCCGAGGCGGGAGGTGATGGTGCGGCGCAGCTCGATGCAGGGGTTGTAGAAGGAGCCGTACTTGAGGGAGCCGACGATGGTCATGTCGAGGCGTCCGGCGCGCGGGTCGGGCTGAATGATGGATTCGAGGGTGGCGGCGGTGTTGGAATGGGGACCGTGGAGGCCGAGTTCTTCGCCGTTGTCGTTGGCGGGAGCGCCGGTGTTGAAGGGGCCGCAGCTGGTGAGGAGTCCGACCGGGAAGCCCTTGAGCCAATCGAGTCCGCCGTCGAAGCCGCGCGTGGGGGGAGTGAGGCCTTTGTGGGCGAGGAAGGTGAGGCTGTGGTGATTGTGAAAGGCGTGGTCGATGTCGAGGCCGCGGTCGGCGAGGACGCGATAGCGGAGTCCGGCGCCGGTGTTGACGCAGAGCGCGCGGACGCCGCGCGCGGGGCCTTCGTCGATGGTGTATTGCTCGATGCCGCCGGCCTGGGCGGGGAGGATGAATTTATCGGTGTCGAATTGGATGGTGTCGGGCATTGGATCCTCGCGAAAGGTGCCTGGGCCGGCAGGCTCAAGATAACGTGTTGGTGTAACCTCGCACGCAATCGTACGTTAGCCTCGGGGTGCCGAAAAGTCAGCTATAAGCAAACGATTGACGACTGGGTCTGGCACGAGGAATGCCTAGATAGAATTGCCCATGAGTACGCAAAGCAAAATTGAGGCGTATCTCGCGGCGACGACGAAGGTGAGTAAGGTTCCGGGTCGGGTTTTCAGCTCCACTGACATTTGTCGTTGCCTGCAATGGGATCGGGCGTTATGTGACGAGGTATCGTCCCAATTGGAAAAGGCGGGACTCCTCAATCGGCTGCCGAACGATCAGGCGATTGTGACGAGCGCGGGAATGAAGCGGGCCGGCGACCTGCTGGCTGAGGATTGAGGCCATCAGGACATCTGGGATCTCGAATCGCAAGAATTTGTTTGAGCGCCGGGGACCCGCGGCTAAACTGACGCTGCCTCGCCCGGACGCGGTGCGTTTGGAGCGGCGGTATACCTGAGGAACGGGAAAGGTGGTTCGTCATGCGGATGTGGCCCTGTCTGGTGGCGCTGCTGGGTATGATGTTCGTCGTTGGATGCAAGCCGACGATCGACACATCGTCTGAAGAGACGTTCAAGACGTCGGTGGAGAAGGTGAAAAACTCGCTGGACAAGGATACGCAGCCGAAGTTCGAGGCGGCGTTGATCGTTGTCTCGATGAAGCACGCGATGGAAGGCGGAGCGAGCGCCGACTCGGAGAAGAAGGCCAAGGCGGCATTGAACGGCAAGACGGCCAACGAGATCATCGCGGAGGCGGAAAAGATCGACCCGAACTTCAAGGCAAACGTGGACAAGGTCGAGAAGTTCGGAAAGTAGCGACCGCCGCTTGCAGGGATGTGTCGGGGGGCAAATAATCCCGGCGGCTGCCAGCCGGGTACGGCTGGGTCGCCGAAATACCCAGGAGCGTTCATCGTGCCGATTTACGAATACATCTGCAACAAGTGTGACAAGAAGTTCGAGGAACTCGTGCGAAGCGCGAGGACCAAGGCGCAGATCGCCTGCCCGGAGTGCGGGTCGAAGGAGACGGCACGGGCGCTGAGCGTGTTTGCGGTGGGGGCGGAGGGTTCTGCCAAGTCGTCGCCGTCGAATGACGCACCATCATGCGGTCGCTGCGGGGGGATGCCCGGATCTTGCCGGATGGGTTAAGGGGGGGCGATGGAGGGGTTTGGCGATTAGAGCGGTTCACTTTCGCGTGTGGCGGCTACTCGATGGCAGGAAAGAGGCAGACAGGAATGTCTGCCCCACCGCGCGTTACATGTGAGGTTGAACGGCCCTTGAGCGAGGATCAAAAGGAAAACCGGGCGGCCCGTTCTGGAGCCGCCCGGAGTGGTGTTATTCCGCTGCCGCGGAAGCCATTGATTTATTATCGCTGAAGGAGAGATAGGACGCTTTGGGGGGTGGCGTTGGCTTGTGCGAGCACCGAGGTGTTGGCTTGCACGAGGACCTGGGCGCGGGTGAGGGCGGCGGTTTCCTGGGCGAAATCGGCGTCGCGGATGGAGCTGGCGCTGGCGGTGACGTTTTCGAGGGCGACGTTGAGGCTGTTGACGTTGGTGTCGAGGATGTCCTTCTGGAAGGCCCCGAGTCGGCCGCGCAGCTCGGCGACTTGCTTGATGGATTCGGTGAGGACTCGCTGGGCGGATACGGTGTTGCCGGAGACGAGGGAGCTGGGGCCGCCGCTGCCGATGCTGGAGAGGAAGCCGTTGACGAGATCGCCGAGGTGGGTGGTGGCGACGGCGCCGATGCCGATGTTGACCTGGCCGGGGCGATTGACTTCGGAACCGATCTGGAACTTGGCGCCGCCGCCGGTGATGTAGAAGTTCTTGGAGACGGTGGTTTGCTGTCCGAAGGCCCGGGTGAGGTCGAAGCTGACGTCGAGGTCGTTGGTGCGGAGGGAGGCGTGAAGGCCGCGGACGTCGGCCTTGGCGCCGTTGAGGTTGACGGAGGCATCGGTTCCGAGTGCCTTGCCGTTGGCGAAGGCGCCGGAGATGGTTTTGACGCTGACGAACTGCGCGGACCCGAAGCCGGTGCTGGTGAGGCGCACGCCGGTGGCGGAGGCGACGGCGCTGACACCGGTGGAGCTTTTGAGCTGGTTGATGGCGAAGGCGACGGCGCTGCCGGCGGTATTGGCGGCGAAGGAGAGCTGCTCGGTGCCGTTGTTGCCGGCGACTTCGATGGTGGTCGGCGTTGCGCCGATGGCGGCGCCGACGAAGTCGATCTCGCCGAACTTGGCGCTGGCGACGACCTGGAGGGTGATCTGGGTGGTGCCGTTGTCGGGGTATTTGGCGGCGTTGATCTGCGCGGTGGCGACGGCGGACGCGGCGATGCCGCTGGTGGTGTAATCGAGCTGGCCGTTGAGGAGCTTGACGCCATTGAATTGGGTGGTGTTGGCGATGCGGTTGATGCTGTTAAGGATGGCATCAACCTGAAGCTGATTGGCCTGGATCTCCTGGGGGCTGAGTGCGCCGGAGTTGGCGGCCTGGTTGGTGAGGGACTGGACCTCGAGGAGCAGGGAGTTTACTTCGCTGAGCGCGCCTTCGGCAGTGTTGACGACGTTGCCGGCGCGCTGGGAGTTGTCGATGGCCTGGTTGATGCCGTTGATTTCGCTGCGGAGGGTTTCACTGGCGATGAGAGCGGCGGGAGCGTCTTTTCCCGTGTTGATCTTCAAGCCGCTGGAGAGGCGGGAGAGACGGAGCGACAGGTCGCTCTGATTGAAGGCGAGGCGGTGGATGGCCTGCAGGGACGAGATGTTGGTATTGATGCGACTCATCGTATCCTCCGTGATACTCGATGGCCCGGGCCGAATCCGTTCGGCCGACATTGCCAACCTTCTGTCGGATAGCGGCATGCGCAAACTTGAGAGGGGCGGAGGCGAATGTTGCGCGGGAGTCGCCGGAAATGGCGGTTGCCGATAACAAATGGGGTCGGCGTCAGCGGAAGGGGCGGCATGAATTGCGCGGGCGGGAGATTCCCCGTTCTATTGCAGACGAGGATCGGGCAGAATTGAGGGCGATGCCTACGATCTTGATTGCGGAAGACAATGTGGACACGCGCCGGCCGATGGTACATCTGTTGAAGATGGCGGGGTATGAGGTGCTGACGGCGTCGAACGCATTTGAGGCGATGGCGTCAGCGCACCAGGGGAAGCCCGATTTGATCCTGCTGGACGTGTCGATGCCGCCGATCGATGGGCTGACGTTGTTATCGAGGTTACGGGAGACGCGCGAGGGGGCGGACGTGCCGGTGATTCTGGTGACGGGGCTGTCGGATGAGCTGACGCATCGGCGGGCGAAGGAGCTGGGGGTGAAAGAGTATCTGGTGAAGGCACAGTTTACGCCGGAGGAGTTGTTGGAGTTGATACGGCGGCATTTGAAACCGGATGTGGCGCCGTCTTGAGGGGCGCGTTTTCTTTCCCATCCTGCTTAGAGCAATTACACTGAGAACGTGAAGCCGTCGGGGTTTGGGTTTGCGGTGGCGGTGCATCCGAACGATGCGCGGACGGCATGGTTCGTGCCGGGGGTGAAGGATGAATGCCGGGTGCCAAAAGATGGCAAGCTGGTGGTTTCTACCACTGCCGACGGGGGGCGCAGTTTTGCGGCGCTGTCGCAGGGGCTGCCGGAAGTTCCGGCCTGGGATCTGATTTACCGCCATTCATTGGCTGTGGATGGCAGCGGCGCGCGGCTGGCGATGGGGTCGACCACGGGCAACCTGTGGGTGTCAGGCAATGGCGGGGATAGTTGGTTGATGTTGTCGGCCACTTTGCCGCCGATAGCGGTCGTTGCATTTGCACCCTGAGCCGCCGCTCATCCGCCCTGACAGGCG
>JBBRIN010000292.1:0-5655 GCA_038221115.1 Tepidisphaerales bacterium | reverse complement strand
GTGGGAATCCGGCGACATCCCCCAATGGCGCGACGGCGTCCTCTTCGTCGGCGACAAAGGCATGCTCCTCGCCAACTACTCCAAGTATACTCTTCTCCCCGCCACCGTCTTCGCCGACTATCAACCGCCCCAGCCCACGCTCCCCCGCATCAAGAGCCATCACATCGAATGGGCCGACTCCTGTAAGACCGGCAAGCATACCCTCGCCAACTTCGACTATTCCGGCTGGCTCACCGAAGCGAATCATCTCGGCAACGTCGCCTATCGCATCGGTAAAAAACTCACATGGGACGCCCAAACCATGCGCGCCACCAACGCCCCCGAAGCCGATGGTCTCATCCGCCGCGAACGCCGCAAAGGCTGGGAGTTGTAGGCTTGGTCCCCTCCTCCGGTATTCCGCGGGAGGGATAGGATGGGGGTTCTCCCGCGCATCTATCACCGGCCCGAGCGCTTCCGTCACTCGCCGGCACTTTCGCGCAAAACCGTCCCAGTTTTACTTCTTCCCCGCCTCCGCCATCCCCACCGGCTTAGTTTCCTCCGCCGCCACATTTTCCGCCCCCGCCGCCGTCACTGCCGCTCCTTCCACGGTCCGCTCGCCCGGGTTAGCGATGATCCGCTCATCCCCGTTCAACCCACCGACCACCTCCACCTCGCTCCCGTAATCCTGCCCCGGCGTGATCTTCACGAAGTGCGCTTTGCCCTCGCGCACCACCGCAACCTGCATCCCCTCCGCGTTGTTGACGATCGCCGGCCCTGGAATGCGCAGCGGCGGAACATCCCGCGTCACCGTAAAGCTCGCGTCGATGAACATCCCCGGGAGCAGCGAATATCTCCCGTCCGCCTCCTTGGGGTTCGGCAGCTTCACCTCCGTCAAGAGCGACCGGTTCATCGGGTCCAGATAGTTTGTCGTCCCCATCACCACCCCGTCATAAATCTGGCCCGGCCGTTCGCGCACCGTCACCTTCACCTTCATCCCCTTCTTGATCTGAAGCGCCGATGACTGCGGCACATTCACGAACGCGCGCAAAACGTCGTTTTGCGCAATCTTAAACAACGGCTTAATCTCCACCGCCGTCGGGTTGGCGATAATCAGCGAACCCCGGTCGAACGCGCGCCCCGTCACCACGCCGGAGAACGGCGCCATCACCTTCTCAAAGCTCTGCAGCTCCATCAGCCGCTTCACGTTCGCTTCGGCAGCCGTCACGTTCGCCTCGGCCGATTTCAAATTCGCCTCCGCCGTCTCATAGGCGGATTGCTTCTCGTCGATGTCCTGAGCCGACACGCTGTGCGTTGCCTGCAGGGACAGGAATCGGTCCAGCGTTGCCTTGGTGAGCTTCCGCTCCGTCTTTGCCTTGTTCAGCGCCGCGTTCGCCTGCGCCTGCGCCGCCTGATCTTGCCGCAACTCCGCGTCAATTTCCGGGGTATCAATCTCCGCCATCAACGAGCCCTTTTCCACATGCTCGCTGATGTCGACCTTGTAGTCCTTCAGGTATCCCGTCGTGCGCGCAAAGATCGACACCTCCTGCCACGGCCGCAACGTGCCTGGGATCGAGATCGTCACCTCCGCCGGTGCGCGCTTGGGCCGAACGACGTTCACCACGACTGGCGCGTTCATCGCATCCGCCGCGTCGGCATTCAGGTCGCGCGTCTGGCCATGGCGAGGAATCAGCCCCGTCACCAGCAATCCCGCCAGCGCCGCCGCCGCCGCCAAGCCGGCCGCCACCACCCACACCGGGCGCGGCTTCGGCACATTCAGGTCGATTTCCTCTTCGTGCCCATTGCCATGCCCGTTCCCATTCGCCGGCGCCCCATGCTGCACTTCAACCTCGGCGCGCGATCGCTCCACAGGGCTGCCCGCCGTCGCCGGCGTGAATCTCGTAGGTTCCATCGAAACTGCTCCGTTCTCTTTCTTCACAGTGGCATGGGCGTCTGGCCTATGTCTCTCGCGGTAATCCGCGACACTTATTTCTACGCCGTCGCCATCTGGGGCCTCGCCGCGTCAAACTCTTCCCGCAATTCCGGCTCCACGGCCTCATGCGGCGCCTTCTTTCGAAGCATGCTGTACACCACCGGCACAAAGAACAGGGTCGCAAACGTCGCCACGCTCAAGCCGCCGATCACCGCCCGGCCCAACGGCGCATTCTGCTCCCCACCCTCGCCAAGGCCCAGCGACATCGGCAGCATTCCGATGATCATCGCCAGCGCCGTCATAATGACCGGCCGCAATCGCGTCATCCCCGCCGCAAGCGCCGCATCGTGCGCGTTCATCCCGCGGTCTTTCCGCTGATCGTTCGCGAACGTGATCATCAGAATGCTGTTCGCCGTAGCTACGCCAACGCACATGATTGACCCCATCAGCGACGGCACGCTGATCGTCGTTCGCGTCGCGAACAGCATCCAAAGAATCCCCGCCACCGCCGCCGGCAGCGCCATCAAAATGATCAACGGGTCCAGCCACGACTGAAAGTTCACCGCCATCAGCAGGTATACCAGGATGACGGCGCCGATGATGCCGATCGCCAATCCCTGGAACGACGAGTTCATGCTCTCCACCTGACCGCGCAGCACGATCGTCGTCCCCGCCGGGAGGTACGTCGATCCATCGGCCTTCTTGCGATCGCGGACCTCCTGCACGATTCGCTCGATCTTCGAAGACACCGATCCCAGGTCCGATCCCTGCACGTTCACCTGCACGTCAAACGTCGGCTTGATGTTGTAGTGCGTCGCATTCGTCTCGCTGCTCCCGCGGGTCACGTCCGCCAGGTTCCCCAGCAGTTGCGGGTCGTTCACGCCCGGCGTAATCACCGGCGTGTTCTGCAGCGCCGTCATGTCGTTCACCTTCGACTGCGGCGTCATCACCGCCACCGTGTACTGCACGCCCTGTTTCGGATCGAGCCAGTAGTTCGGCTGCGTCTGGCCGCTCGACGACAGCGACACCAGCAAGTCATTCGCCACGTCGCGCTGCGTCAACCCAAGCTGCCCTGCCTTCGTCCGGTTCACCGCCACTCGCAAATCCGGCGTGTGCGTGACCTGGTGTACGTGAACGTCCACCGCGCCCGGCACCGCCGAGATCTGCTTCCGCAATTCCTCGGCGATCTTCATGTTCTCCTCGGCCGACGCCTTAGGCCCCAGAATCTGCACGTCGATCGGCGCCGGCAGCCCGAAGTTCAACACCTGCGTCGCGATGTCGCTGGGCGCGAAGTAAAACGTTAGCCCCGGAAACTCCTTCGGAAGCTCCTTGCGCAGCGTCTTCATGTACTGGGCCGTCGGATGGTGATTCTCCTTCAGCGAGATCAGCACCTCCCCATCCGCCGGCGAAATCTGCGACCCGTCGCTCAGGGACAGGTTGATGCCGCTGTTGGGGATCCCGATGTTGTCCAGCATCGTCTCGATCTCGCCCGGCGGGATCTGTTTGCGTAAAAAGTCCTCAACCTTCGCAAAATATCGCTCCGTTTCCTCTAGCCGCGTGCCCGCCGGCGCCCGCACGTGCAGCCGGATCTGCCCCGCATCCACCGACGGGAAAAAATCTCTACCTACGAGCGGGAACAAGAAGCACGACCCGGCCACGAACGCCGCCGTGATCGCCACCGTCGCGAACCGCCGATGCAATGCCAGCGCCAAAAATCCCCCATAAAACCGCCGCAGCTTTTCAAACTGCCGGTTGAACGCCTCATGGGTTCGCCAGATCCAGTTGTTCTGGAAGACCTCGTAAATGATCGTCGTCAGCAGGACGCCGAGCGCGAGCACCCGCAGGATCGGCATCGCCGTTTGCATCGGATGCTCGTGCAGCTCTCTCGGCAGTCCCACCAGCCATTGCGGCATCCACGCGCCATGTCCCATATTTGCGATTCCAGCCGCCGCCCCAGCCAGCAGCGCCCCGAACGCAGCGAGTAGCACCCACGCCTTCAGAGCCCAAAGGAACGACGCGAAGAAATCCACATGGTGATTCCGCGCGCTGTGATCGTGTGGCAACCCCTCCTGCTCCTCACCTCCGTATAGCGAAACCTCGCTCTCCAACAGATAGTGAACCATCGTCGGCACCAGCGTCCGCGAGAGGAAGTAGCTGGTCATCATCGCAAACACCACCGCCATCGCCAGCGGCACGAACAGGCTCTTCGCCGGGCCCGTGATGAACACCACCGGCACGAACACGATGCAGATGCACAACGTCGACACGAATGCCGGCACCGCGATCTGCTGCGCCCCGTCCAGAATCGCCTTTACCAGCCGCTTGCGCTGGTGCAGATTGCGGTGAATGTTTTCGATCTCCACCGTCGCGTCCTCGACCAGAATGCCCACCGCCAGCGCCATCCCTCCCAGCGTCATCACGTTCAGCGTCTGCCCCAGCATCCACAGGCAGATGATCGACACCAGGATCGACAGCGGAATCGAGATGCAGATGATCAGCGTGCTGCGCCAAGATCCCAGGAACAGCAAAATCATCAGCCCCGTGAGCCCCGCCGCGATCAAAGCCTCCTTCACCACCCCTGAAATCGATGCCCGCACGAACACCGACTGATCGAACAGCGGCGTGATCTTCAATTCCTTATAGTTCGGCAGCCGCGGCAGGATTGTCGGCAGCGCCTCTTTCACTCGCTTGACGATGTCCAAAGTCGACGCATTGCCCAGCTTGTAAATCGAAACCAGCGCCCCCTTCTTCCCTTCCGCGTGTACCATGTTCGTCTGCGGCATGTACTTGTCGCTGACGTGCGCAACATCCTTGATGTACACCGTCGTGCCGTTCACCGCCTTGATCGGCAAATCGTTGATCGCCTCCACCACGTCCGGGCTCGAGTTCAGCCGCACGTAATATTCCTGCGTTCCCATCTTCGCCGTCCCCGACGGCAAAATGAGATTCTGCAGACTCACCGCGTTGCTCACGTCCGACGCCGACAACCCGTAACCGAACATCTTGTCCGGCTCCAGGTCGACCACGATGTATCGCTGTTTTCCCCCGTAAGGCCACGGGATCATCGCCCCCTGCACCGTCGCCATCTCCGTGCGCAAAAAGTTCGCGCTCACGTCGAACAGTTGCTGCTCGGCCAGCGTGTCGCTGCCGATCGACAACTGCAGGATCGGCACGGTCGAGGCGCTATACCTCAAAATCAGCGGCGGCTGCGACCCCGGCGGCATCAACCGCAGCGCCGTCTGCCCCGCCGCCGTGATCTGCGCTTCGGCCTCCTCGATCTTCGCCCCCGGCTGAAAGTAAACCCGAATGACCGCCACGCCGTTCAACGACTGACTTTCAATGTGCTCGATGTTGTTGACGGTCGTCGTGAGGAACCCCTCAAACGTCCGCACCATCCGCGCTTCCATCTCCGCCGGCGACATCCCCGGGTACTGCCACACGACCGAGCAGACCGGAATATCGACCTCCGGAAAAATATCCGTTGGCATCCGGAGGATCGACACGATCCCCAACAGCACGATGGCCATCGCCATCACGACAAAGGTGTAAGGCCTGCGAAGTGCAAGACGGACAATCCACATAACAGCTCCACCCTGATGCGTGCCCGCGCGAGCGGGAAATACTTATCGAACCTCAACCGCTTCATCCGCCGTCACCGGCTCAGGCAGCGACCCGAACACGCCGCGCAGCGTGCGCATGGCCTGAGAAATCCCCGCCCGCTCATCCGGACTCAACTCGTGCAGCGC
>JBBRIN010000291.1:0-5668 GCA_038221115.1 Tepidisphaerales bacterium | reverse complement strand
TTCTCCAGGTGAAGCTGGGTGAGAGTGGTCAGCCCCGCAAGATCAGCCAGCCCTTTGTCGGTCACGGCAGTGCCGCGAAGGTCAAGTTGCTCGACCTTTGGCAGAGTTTTTACGATGGCCAGATCCGCATCGCCCGCGTTCTTGCCTGCGGTCGAGAGGTTCACGGTCAAGGAATCGGTGTTGGCCGCGAGGGGCATCACTACGCCGCCCTTTGCCTGAAGCTTGCTTGCCGCTTCCTTCTGCTCGGCGGACATTTCGGCGGCGAACGCGCCGAAGGCAACACAGCTCGTTAACAGCACGCCAGCAAACCGTTGCGCGAATCGTTTCATCTTGAGGCTCCCGTGAAATGTCCTGTCGTTGAACGAATGGGGGCGAATCCCGCCGTAGGCGATGATTTGCCCCTCCAGCAGGACTATACCCCGGAACGTGGGGTTTGTGGGAAGTGCGCAAGTCCGCTTCCTCGCCGGCCGCCCCGGCTTCCCGCCTCGGCCGGCCTTTGATAGGATGATCGGTTCGCCTCGTTGCCTATCTAAACCCCCGATGTGAGCTTATGTCGTACACCGTCCTCGCCCGCCGCTATCGCTCTGGAACGTTCGACGAGGTCGTCGGGCAGAGTCATGTTGCGCAGACTCTGAAAAAGGCGATTGCCAGCGGTCGCATCGCCCACGCTTACCTCTTCTGCGGCACGCGGGGCACCGGCAAAACTTCGACCGCGCGCATCCTGGCCACAGCGCTCAACTGCCACGCTTTTCCGGCCGCCACGCCGGAGCCGTGCGGCAAGTGTGAATCGTGCAAGGCGATCGCGCGCGGGGATGACATCGACGTCATCGAGATCGACGCGGCGAGCAACACCGGCGTCGACAGCGTCCGCGACATCATTGAGAACAGCCAGTACCGCCCGGTTGCCGGCCGGTACAAGATTTACATCATCGACGAAGTTCACATGCTCAGTAAGAGCGCTTTCAACGCGCTGCTGAAGACGCTGGAGGAGCCGCCGAGCCACGTGAAGTTCATCCTGGCGACGACGGAGCCGGAGAAGGTTCTTCCGACGATCCTTTCGCGCTGCCAGCGTTATGACTTCCGCAATATCCCGACGCGCGAGATCGCGGCTCATCTGGCCAGCGTTTGCAAACAGGAGGGCATCAAAGCCGACGCGGACGCGCTGCTGCTGGTCGCGAAAGCCGGGGCGGGCAGCATGCGCGATGCGCTGTCGCTGCTGGACCGCCTGCTCAGCCTTGGCGAAAAAACCCTGAACGTGGACATGATCGAGCAACTGCTCGGACTGCCCAAGAGCCAACTCGTGTTTGACCTCGCCGATGCCATTGGCCGTGGCGACGTTAAATCAACACTCCAGCAGGCCGATGCGATGGTGCAGAGCGGCCTGTCGATCGATACGTTTCTGGCGTCGCTGATCGATCACCTCCGCAATCTCCTGATCCTCAACACGTGCGGCGGCGACTCAGAGCTTGTCGAGGTGCCCGGACTTTCCATCGCCGACCTTGCGAAACAAGCGGCACGTTTCGATGCGGTCGCTTTGACACAAGACATTGCCCTACTCGAAGAACTGCGCCGTCAGGCTCGGCAATCGCAAGCGGGTCGCGCGCTGTTGGATGCAACGCTGGTGCGCATGACGTTGGCGGAACAGTTTTCCTCGGTGGCCGACTTGCTGACTCGATTGGAGGGGGGATCGTCGTCGGGCGGGCCGGTTCAAAAAAAAAACGGTGAGGTGACGGCCGGAAGAGCTCAGTTTGCCCTCGCGCGCCCTCCGGTAGAAGAAGCCGTCGTTGTGGAAGCGCCGCCGACCGATGACGCACCTGCATCTCCGTCTGCCCCAACCGTCGCTGCGCCTCCATCGCTCGACTTCGATGACGATGCCGCCGAGGATGCCCTTCCGGCCGTCGGCAGGGTATGGGACGAAGACGCGCCCAAGAAATCCCTCGCCACCATCATGGCCGAGGACAAGCGCGCGGACACGGCGCGCCAGGCCGCGGCGCCCAAAGTCATCCCGCCGTCGATCCGCGACCCCTTTGCCAACGTTGAGGCGGTCGACCCGGCGGATCTTCCGGCCGTCTGGCAGGCCAGCCTTGCGCTGCTCTCGGAGAAGGGGCAGGCGCTCTACGGCATGATTTCCCAAGGCCAATTCGCCGGCGTGGAAGATGGCCGCGCCGTCATCCGTTACGGCACCGATACGTTCGTGAAAATTCTGGATAAAGCCGGCAAGCGCGAGTTGGTCAGCGATGCCTTCTCGAAGGTCCTCAGTCAATCGGTCGGCGTGAGATTTGAAGTGGATCCATCGCTGCGACCCGCCGCCGCGCCGCGCGGTAATGCAAACTCTCGGAGTAACGGCAATGTCGCTCCACGACCTGCGGTTGCACCGGCGTCAACGCCGGAACCTCCGGCGACTCCGTCCATACGCCTGACGCCAGAGCTTCGCGCGGAACTCGAATCAGATCCGCTCATTCGCGCGGCGATGGAATCCCTCGGCGCGAATATCGTGAAGGTGGAATGAGCTGGTCCTTTGTCATTTGTCCTTTGCAAAGGACAAATGACGAAGGACCAAGGACCAAGGACAAAGGACCTCCCCATGCTCGACCCGCTAAAGAACCTCGACCTCAACAGCCTTATGCGTCAGGCCCAGGAGATGCAGGGCAAGATGGCGCAGATGCAGGAATCGCTTGCGCGTAAGCAAATCACCGCCGACGCGGGCGCGGGAATGGTGCAGGCTACCGTTAACGGGCGCATGGAGCTCGTGAGCATCAAGATCGATAGAACGAAGATCGATCTGGCCGACACTGAGTTACTGGAAGACGCGATTGTGGCCGCCGTCACCGCCGCGCAAACCCGCGCCTCAGACAACGCCAGGGAGGAGATGCAAAAGGCCGCCGGCCAGATGGGTCTTCCTCCGGGCATGCTCCCGTAAATCAGGCGGCGCGGGGGGCAGGTGCGGGCGTGGGGGTGGATTTGGAGGCGACCCAGACGACGCGGTTGCGGCCCTTGTGCTTGGCGTGGTAGAGGGCCTTGTCTGCGCGGCGGACCAGGTCGGTGGAGGAGAGGATGGAAGCGTCGATCTCGGCGACGCCGAAGCTGGCGGTGACGGGGACGACGACCGGGGAGCCGGTGGTGTCGCACTGAAGCTGGAGAGCGGCGATGGACTTTCGCAGGCGCTCGGCAAAGGCTGCTGCGCCCTTGAGGTCGATGCCGGGGGCGATGACGGCAAACTCTTCACCGCCGTAGCGGCAGACGACGTCTTCGCGGCGGGCAGTGTCGTTGAGCACCTTGGCGACTTCCTTGAGCACGCGATCGCCGAAGGGGTGGCCATAGGTGTCGTTGACGGACTTGAACTTATCGAGGTCGATCATGACGCAGGAAAGCGGCGTGTTGTTGCGTCGCGATCGGGACAGCTCGGCGGCGAGACATTGGTCGAAGTAGCGACGATTGCCGGAGCTGGTGAGGGCATCGACGTTGGCGTTGCGGGCGAGGACGTCCTGGAGTTGCTTGTTGCGGAGC
Source organism: Tepidisphaerales bacterium (assembly GCA_038221115.1). Lineage (GTDB taxonomy): Bacteria > Planctomycetota > Phycisphaerae > Tepidisphaerales > Tepidisphaeraceae > JANXVV01. The sequence goes on along the minus strand of JBBRIN010000291.1, from coordinate 2,161 downwards.
GAGCCGAGGATGCGGGCCTTTGCCTCGGCGGCATCGAAGGGCTTGGTGATGTAATCGGCGGCGCCCAGGTTGAGGCCCTTGACCTTGCTGGAGGCGCCGGCGGCGCTGGTGAGGAAGATGAGGGGGATGGCCTGGGTGAGCGGGTCTGATTTGAGTTGGCGGCCGATTTCGAAGCCGTCGACGGAATCGAGCTCGACGTCGAGGAGGATGAGGTCGGGGCGAAGCTCGCGGGCGAGGGCGAGAGAATGATCGGCCGCGGCCGTGCACCGGAGCTCGATGTCTTCGCCAGTGAGGACGTGACCGATGAGGTCGTGAATGTTGGGGTCGTCGTCGACGAGGAGGATGCGGGGAAGGCTACTTGGCTGAATAACCCCGGCGGAGACGGTTCCGTCGGCTGCCACTGACGCGGAATAGCCTTCGACACTGGAAACGAGTCGGATGAGGTCATCGACATCGCGGGCGATGGTCTCAAAGGCGTCGCTCACCTTAATGCGCGCTTCGACGCGGCCGGCGAGCTCGGTGATGGGGCGGAACCCATAGCCACCGGCGGAACCTTTGAGCTGGTGCGCGGCACGGGAGAGCTCGGCGAGATCTTCTTCGGCCAGCGTGCGACGCAGGATCTCTACGCGCGAAGGCAGTCGGGCGACGAAGCGGGAGAGGAGCTGGGTCATTTTGGGGTCGGCGGCAAACTCGCTGCGGAGGGCCTTGGCGCTGGGGACGGTGATTTGGGCGCCGGTCGCGGAAGGCTTCACGGCGTCGTTGTTGGTACGCGTGGAGGTCACGTAGCGCGACACGGTTTCCAAAAGCGAATGGCGGGTGATGGGCTTGGCGAGGTAGTCGGTGCAGCCGGCGGCGATGCAGCGGGAGCGTTCCTCAGCCATCGCGTGGGCGGTCAGCGCGACGATCGGTTTTGCAAAATGGCTCTCGCGAAGCAGGCGGGCGGCGCCGTAGCCGTCGAGCTCGGGCATCTGCATATCCATGAGCACGAGATCGAAATCCTCGGCCATGGCTTTATCGACGGCGATGCGGCCGTTCTCGGCGATGACGACCTGAGCGCCAGCGGCGGTGAGGAGGGTGGAAAGCAGATGTTGATTGTCTTCGCCGTCTTCGGCGAGGAGGATGCGGCCGGCGAGTTGGAAGTCGATCTCGTCGCCCGGATTAGTGGGGAGGTCGGCGGCGAGGTCGCCGAGGTTTTGGAGCATGTCGACGCCTTCGACGGCGCCGGTGGTGACCCAGACGGAGAAGGTGCTGCCGTTGCCGGGTCGGGAGGCGACCTTGATGTCGCCGCCGAGCAGGTTGGCGAGGCGTTTGCTGATGGTGAGCCCGAGGCCGGTGCCACCGTAGCGACGGGTCATGGATTCGTCGGCCTGGGTGAAGGGCCGGAAGAGGCCGGCGACCTGCTCTTCGGTCATGCCGATGCCGGTGTCGGTGATGTCGAAGTGAAGGGTGCCGCTGTTCATGCCCTGCTCGGCGCAGACGCGGATGGAGACCTGGCCCTTGCGGGTGAACTTAACGGCGTTGCCGGCAAGGTTCACGAGGATCTGCTTGAGACGGAGTGAGTCGGTGGTGACGCGCGCGGGGATGGATCCATCGACGAGGATGTGGAACTGGAGGCCTTTTTGGATGGCCTTGGGGCGGACGATGGCGGCGACGTCGAGCAGAACCTGCCGGGTGTCGACGGGGATGCGCTCGACGGTGAGGTGGCCGGCTTCGATTTTTGAAATGTCGAGAATGTCATTGATGATGGCGACGAGGTGCTCGCCGTTGCGGCGGATCGTCTGGACGCAGCGGGTACGCTGCTCGGCGGACTGAGCGGCGTCAAGCATCATGTCGGCGTAGCCGAGGATGGCGGTCATCGGCGTGCGAATTTCGTGAGACATGTTGGCGAGGAAGGCGCTTTTGGCCTGGTTGGCGGCTTCGGCGCGGTCGCGGGCGCGATGCACTTCTTCCTCGGCTTGCTTGCGGTCGGTGATGTCCTCATGGGCGACGACGACGCGGACGGGCCCGTCGCCGGGGAAGCGGGTGACGGTGACGGCGAACCAGATCAGCTTTCCGAGGACGGAGACGCTGTATTCGGTTCCGAAGCTGGCGCGCTGGCCGACGAGGACGGCGCGGATGCCGGCGGCGAGGGCGACGGCGGAGGGGAGGCGTTTGCCGGCGG
>JBBRIN010000290.1:0-5669 GCA_038221115.1 Tepidisphaerales bacterium | reverse complement strand
CGCCACGCGAATGTGGTCTCCTACCGCGAGCACTTCATACGTGTTCCACTCTTCCGGCTTCAGGTACTTCTCGCCGCCCTCCTTCGCCAATAAGCCGCGGCCGGACTCTTCGTAGATTTTGCCCCACCAGCCGGCGCCGATGTCGGCTTGGTATCCCTTCGCCTCGCCGCCCTGCCAGGGGATGCTGCGGAACTGCACGCCGCTGTTGCCGGCGTTGGGCGTGAGCTTGACCTGTACGACAAGCCGGAAATCGGCGAGGACCATCTGGTTGAAGATGAAGTTGTTGTGCTTCAAGCCTGATGTGGTCTTGCCCACCAGCTCGGCGTTTTCCACGTGCCAGAGCGTGGGGTCGCCGTCCCAGCCGGCCAAGTCTTTGCCGTTGAAGAAGAGGGTTACGTTCTTCTCGTCCGCCAGCATCGGCACCTGGCCAGGGCTGGCCAGGTATTTGAACAGAGCGCGCACTTCGTTGTCGGTCATCCCCGCCAACAGGCCTTCGGGCATCATGCTCACGTTGCTCGTTCGCTGGGTTTTCACTTCGGATTTTGGAAGGGCGATGATCTCGTTCACGGTTTGAAGCGTGATCGACTCGGCGCTCTCGGCCTTGATGATTCCATCGATCTGGCGGCCGTCGGTGGTCTTCACCGTCGTCATCAGGTAGTCCTTTCCGATGACGGCGCTGGGGTCGATGATGTTCTCGAGCAGGTAGTTCACGTCTGCCCGGTTGGAGCCGGTCAGGTCGGGGCCGATCTTTGCGCCGGCATCGAACAGCATGTGGCACTGCATGCAGGTGCGGGCGAAGATCGCGCGGCCGTGGCTGGGGTCGGCCGCCGCCATCGGCTTGGGAGCGAACAGCGCCTTGTATTTGGCGATCTCCTTCACCTTCTCATCCGGCGTCGCGCGGACAGCACCCCAATTCTTTGCGATCCACGCATTGACCGATTTGTTATCCAGGCTGCTCATGTTGCGCACCGTCGGCGCCAACAGGTCTGCCTTGGCGACCTTTCCCGCGTCTACGGCGGCGATCAGGGCCTCCGCCGATGCCTGCCGCGATGCCAGGGTGTTGAGCGCCGCCAGCTTTCCGGCGGCGTCGAAGGATGCGTAATATCCGATGAGGAGCTGCGGTGTCTTCGGATCATCGTATGCGGCCAGGCCGCCGATCGCAGCCGCCGCCAGCTTTGGATCGGAGACCAATTTTTGGAGGATGGGCAGCGTCTGCGCATCCTTCGCCGCCAGCAATGTATCCAGCGCGTTCTGCCGGTCGGGGAGGGCCGCGGCGTTGTCCGCTGCAATGCGGCGCAGGACCGTTAGCGCCGCCGGATCGCCAAATACAGTGGCCAGCGTCAGAGCTTGCTGTTTCACTCGTGGATCCTGACTCTGCGAAATTTTCTGGTAGATCGCCTGCCATCCTTCCGGCATCGGCGCGCTGCGTTTGCCGGATAAGCCGTCGGTGATGCCTTTGAGGAGGTCGCTCCGCGCGCTATCGGTTTGCGCGTCGCCTAGTGTTTTGACAATCGCTGCCAGCGCCGGCGGCGTTTCCGGCATCATCGCCATCCGCCGGGCGATGAACTCGCGGACCAAGGGGATCCTGGATTCCCCGGCCAGCTTCGCCGCGCGGGTGATATCGGTGGGAACGCACGGCTCGATGGCATACCAGTACATCAACGGGAGGTTGTGATCGGTGGCGTCCTCCGAGTGGGAAAGCAGGGAGGTGAGGACGTCCCAGCACTGTGCATGCGGGAGGCGGCCCATTGCGGAGGCCAGATAAAGGCGTACGACCGGCGATTTATCTTCGCGGGCCATTTTTTGAAACTCTTGGAAGACGGCGTCTGAAACCTTTCGGTCTTCTGCAAGCAATTGAATGGCCCATCCGCGTACGAATTCATCCTCTTCCTTCAAGAACGGGATTACGTTTTCATCAAACTTGAGGCCGGCCGCGTTGAGAAGCAGCAGGACACGAAGGCGATCGGCAGGGGACACTTGCAGTCGAACTCGCGTCAACATCCCGCCCAGGGGATCAGCAAAACCACCCTCCGGTTCACGCTTGGTCGGATTCCTCTCCTGAATCATTCTTCTCGCGTGACGGGCGTAGAACTCATTGTGACTCATTGCCTGGGTAACGAATTCGAAATCGTCGAGCTTCGTCAGATCGACCGTGATCGGCTTCACGTCACCGTAAGTAATCTTATAGATCCGGCCGTTACTCCGATCCCACACTTCCGGCTTCGGCAGATGGCACGCCTGCTGGTCGTACCAGTCGATCGCGTAGACGCCGCCGTCGGGGCCGTACTTCAGATTGATGAGGCGCGACCATCGGTCGTTGGTGAGCAGCAAATCCTTGCCGTGATGGCCGACGTAGCCGGAGCCGACATGCTCCAGCGTGTCGTTGTTCACGCGGTTGCCGTGGATGTTGCTCATGTAGATGGAGTTGCGGTACTCGGGGGGCCAGTTGTCGCCGAGGTAGATCATGGCGCCGGCATGGGCGTGGCCGCCGCCGGCACTGTCGGACTTGCCGTTGGCGGCGTGCGGAGAGCCGCCGCCGGCCCAGTGACGGTGATCGGCGATGGTCTTGATGTCGTCGAACGTGTAGGGATCAAAATGCTGGCCGGCCTGGCGTTGGAAGCGGCCGCCCTGAATGACGTGGTAGAGGTGGGGTATGACGCAGGCGGTGATAAAGGCCTGGCCCTGTTCGTTCCAATCGACGCCCCATTGGTTGCTCGCGCCCTCGGCGAAAATCTCGAATGTCTTTTTCGTGGGGTGGTAGCGCCAGACGCAGGCGTTGAGGGGCGTCCGCTCGGTATCCGGCGCGCCGGGCTTGCCGACCTTGGAGTGGGTGAAGACGCCCTGGCAGCCATACAACCAGCCGTCGGGGCCCCAGTTGAAGGCATTGAGGGTTTCGTGGGTATCCTGATGGCCCCAACCATCCAGCAAGACTTCGGGCTTGCCGGCCTGGTCGCCTTCGAGAATGGGAATGAAGAGCAACTGCGGCGCCTGGCCAACCCATACGCCGCCGAAGCCGACCTCGATTCCGCTTACGAGGTTGAGGCCCTGATAGAAGACGGTTCGCTTGTCAAAATGGCCGTCGCCGTCGGTGTCTTCGAAGATAAGGATGCGGTCTTTGCCTTTGCCCTCGGGGGCCTTGGCGGGATAGCTCATGGCCTCGGCGACCCAGAGCCTTCCCCGATCGTCGATGGCGAAGGCGACGGGCTGCACGATGTCCGGCTCGCCGGCGAAGAGGGTCGCCTTGAAGCCTGGCGGGAGGGTCATCTCCTTGACCGCCTGCTGGGGCGTAAGGCCGGCGTTTTTGACGACGTCGGGGACGAGCAATTCGGGGGATGGCGGCTGTCGCGCCGCCATGGTTTTCGGCGCTGCCACCGGGGTCGGCGGTTTCACATCGTGGAACCGAAAGTCGTCGAAATTGATGTGCCCCCACCCGTCGCTGGCGTCATCCACCAGGCGGATGAAGACCTCGTTGCCCTTCTCCTTGGTCAGGTCAACCGCCACCCGGCGCATCTGTTCGTTGTTGCGTCCGGCCGCTCTGAAGATCACCTTCTGATCCGATTTGCGGACGATCTCGACGCGCTCCTGCTCAACCTTCGACCCACCGCCGACGAGAAAGCTGGCCCAGTTGTGCGTCACCTTGAACGGCGCGCTCATCAGCGTGCCCTTTGGCTCGTCGCCGTGCATTTCGTAGGTGCCGATCCAGAATTGGCCGGCGTGGCCGCTCTTCATGTCCTTTCGCCGGGCGGCGACGGTGTCGCCCTTCATCGGCTGCCCCGCGAAGCCGTCGCCGGTTGCGGTCCAATCGCGGAGGGTTCCGTCTTCGAAATCGAGGTTGAGCGGCTTTCCGCTCGCGTCCGCGGGGAGGACGCCCCGATCGGCCGGTTCCGCGGCAAACATCGACAAGGCGGCTCCGACTCCCAGCACCAACACCAGCGCGGCGATCGAACGCAAGGGCTCCTCCAATCGTTCTATTTCAATGCTCCGCGAAATCCCCGGCCGCGGATTCTAACCGCCGGCGCGCATGACCGGCAAACTGCCCCAATTTCACAATCTTCGGCCAATCAGGTATTCAAGCGTGGAGGAATCGCCCCGCGGGGTTCATACACTCCCATCTCACTTATGCGTTGTCCCAGCTCCCTCTTTATCCTGCTCATCATCGCGTCGCTGGCATGCCTTGCGCTCCCGGCCAGGGGCGAGGTGCGCGTTCGCTTTGAGCGCAATCAGAAGGAGGCCGCCAACGCCGATTTTCGGTTTCAGGATATACCCCCCCTTTCCGACACGGATGCGGGACAGGACGCGACGCTGGAGGTCGTGGACGGCCGCGCCGATTGGGGTACGGATCCGCGACAGTTGCTCGACGGGATCGGGCCGACGGACGCCAACGATTACGGCCGGACGTTTCACTTCGGACAGACGTCATCGGGCGGGCGCCTGCGGATGGATTTCGGCACGGCCCGCGTGATCTCGCAGGTCAACACGTATTCCTGGAACCCGGGCGCCCGCGCGCTGCAGGTCTACACGCTCTATGCCAGCGACGGCACAGCGGAGAACTTTTCTCCGGCGCCGGGCCACGAGATCGACCCGGCGATGGTCGGCTGGCGGTTGATCGCGAATGTGGACACGCGGCCCAAGGGATTCCTCAAAAGCGACGGCGGCGGCGGGCAGTATGGCGTCTGCATTGCCGACGACACCGGCGCGGCGCTGGGACGGTTCCGCTACCTTTTGTGGGATGTGCAGGCAACCGATGAGAAGAAAGCTGAAGCGACGGCCTTCGCCGAGTTTGACGTCATCGTCGCCAACGCCACCCCCCCTACCCGGCTGGCTACCGCGCACACGCGGCTCCACGAAACCTTCACCGGCGCGGCGCGCTTTGATGGCGAGAGCTTGCTCATCGCCGACAAGACGGGCGAGCGGCGACTCAAGCTCAGTGAGATTGTTGACGTTTCGTTCCGCGATCCGCCACCGACTGCGGACGCCTTCGATGACGGCCCATCCGCTGGCGGCCTCAAGGGAGAATACTTCGAAGACCAGGATTTCCAGAAGCCCAAGCTGGTTCGCTACGACCCCACCATCAACTTCAAGTGGGGGCTGGCCGCGCCGGATCCGTCGGTCGCGGTCGACTTCTCCGCCCGCTGGACGGGGCTTGTTGAGCCGAGATTTACCGAAACGTACACGTTCTACACCCGCGCCGACGACGGCGTGCGCCTCTGGATCGATGGCAGGCAGCTGGTTGATCGGTGGGACGATCAGCCTCCCTACGAGCAGCAGGGCTCCATCGCGCTCAAGGCTGGGCGCAAGTACGACATCCGAATCGACTATCACGATAAGATGGCCGAGGCACGGATGCAGTTGGAGTGGTCGAGTTCGAGCCAGCCGAAGCAGATCGTGCCGGCATCGCAGCTATCGCCGCCGCCCGTTGACGGCGGGGCCGTTCCACCGCGGGTGACGCTGACGTCGCCGAAGCCGCAGCGGTGGTCGATCGCGCCGGGTTCGATCGAGCTGGAAGCTTCCGCCGAGGCGCCGGCGGGGACGATCGCGCGGGTGGAGTTTTACTCGGGCAACCTGCTGCTTGGCACGGCCACGACGCAGCCGTACCACTGCACGTGGGTTCACCCGAACCCGGGTCATCACAAGCTGACGGCGCGGGCGACAAATGCCGCGGGCACGGT
>JBBRIN010000289.1:0-5679 GCA_038221115.1 Tepidisphaerales bacterium | reverse complement strand
AATCAGCGCCAGCAGCGCCAGCACGGCGCAGGCCGCAAGCCCCGCGCGGTCCGCGAAGCGTCGCGGCACCTCGCTGAGGAGGCTCGCCGCGATCAGCGCCGGGCCGATCATCGCGACGTAAAGATAATGATCCGCAACCGTCGAGTAGATTTGGAAGTCGAACGGCACCAGGCCCAGCACCGGGAGCGGCGCCAAAAAGAAAAGAAGCACCCCCGCGAGCGCCAGCGGGCTGGTGCGGCGGCCTGCCACCGCCAGCGCCAGCAGCACCGTCGGGGCGATCCAACTCCATGCCAGTTGCCCGCTGTTAATGACTACGGCAGGTGTTCGGCTGTAGTCCAGCGCAAGGGTTGCGGGGAAAATGATCTGGCGTATGTAAAATGCCAGCGCGTCCGCCGCAATCGCCGGCCGCAGGAAAAGCGGCGTTCGCTCAACCAGCGGCGCCGCTTGCGCATACCGCGCGATCAGCACCACGGGCACTGCGGCGGCAAGCCACGGAAGCAGCGCGGCCAGCACCGCTACAACCGCACGCCGCCGCCGCTCCATCTGATGGAGCGCGGCAATACCGGCGATGGCTGCCAAAAGCGGGAGCACGACCCCCGATGGCTTACTGAGCATCGCCAAGATAAACGCCACCGTGGCCAATCCGTACCAGCGCCACCGTGCGGTCGACCCGGTCGCGCTTCCGTGAGCGAACCGCGTGAACGCAAACAGGGCGGCTATGCAAAATGTGCCACTCAGAACATCCTTGAGACCAGAAACCCATCCCACCGCTTCCACTTGAACCGGGTGCAGCGCGAACAGAAGCGCCCCCGCCGCCGAAGGCCAATCCGCGCGGGTCAGGCTTCGCAACAGGTAATACACCAGCAACGAATTCACAAAATGCAGCAGGATGCTTACCCCATGAAAGACCGCGGGGTTAAGAAGATTGCCGGCGGCGTCCGGCTGTTGCCGCAGCGCCAAAGGCACGAGCGCTCGCCATGCCGTTTGTGTGAGTGGGATATAGATATCACCGGTCGGAGTTCGCCAATTCGACCAGAATTGGCTCAGTGCCTTTCCCGGAGAAGCAGACATCAACGGATTATCCGTGACCGTCTCACCGTCGTCCCATTCGACGAAATCCGCTCGAAAAAGCGGCCAGAACGTCACCGCTGTCGCAACGAGCAGGATGACCGCGACCCAAGCTGATCGACGTCGCGGCGCATGGACGCTGATGGGAAGCGAAGCAGGAGAATCGGGCATGCGCGCGATGATAACACACCACTGCCGACTCGTTCGAGTCGCTCGCGCCAATTCCCCACGCCTGCCGAATCGCTCATCTGATCAATTAGAGTATTTCTCTTTCGTCTGCGCCTCGGCCTTGCCGCCCTGCACCGGGCTCGGATGAATGTGCTTCAGCAATCCCTTCATCTGCGCAACCGTCTGCGCGTGAGCCGGCTCTTTCGCCAGGTTATGAAGCTCCTGCGGATCCGCGTCCTGGTCATAGAGCTCCTGACCCGCTGAGCCAAAAGCCCACTCCGTATACCGGTACTTGGGCGTACGCACACTATGGCCCGGATCTTTCCCGCGCTGAACTTGCGTAAACGCCGGGTGAAGCCACTCGGCCGCCGGCTTTTCCAGCAGCGGGCGCAAGCTGTTGCCCTGCAGGCCCGCCGTAGGCGCCTGACCCGTCAAATCCGCCAACGTCGGGTATAGGTCCAGCAGCTCGACCAATCGCGGACTGCTTTTCCCCGCCACCGCCGACCCCGGCACGCAGACAATCATCGGCACCCGCGCCGCCTCCTCAAAGCAGCTCTGCTTGAACCACAGCCCGTGCTCCCCCAGGTGATATCCGTGATCGCTCCAGAAAACGATCACCGTGTTGTCCTTCAGCCCCAGGTGATCCACCGCATCGATCAGCCGCCCAATCTGCGCATCGACGAATGAAATCGCCGAGTAATACGCTAACTTGCACTCCCGCGCCTGATCCGGCGTGATGCCGAAGTACGGCCACGGCTTTGTGGAGTTCAGCGCGAGCGGTGGATAGTCACCGGGCGTGTCCTTCGAGATCTTCGGAAGCGCGATCTGATCCGTCGAGTACAAATCGAAGTATTTGTGGGGACTGATCCATGGCGTGTGGGGTTTGTAGAACCCGGCGGCGATAAAGAACGGCTTGTCCTTGTGAGCTTCCAGCAGCTTGATCGTTTCCGTCGCCACCTTGCCGTCCGTGTGCTCCGCATCCTCGCCCTTCTTATCCGCCAGATACGCCATCGATGAGCCAAGCCCTTTCTTAGGCGTGTAGTTCATCAGGTCAGTCTCAAGTGAAGTCCTATCCAGGCCCGCAGGATTCACCCGTTCCATCCACGATGCCCGGTCGTCCAGCGAGTTCGTGCCGATGTCCCCCGGATTTCCGTAGTGATAAATCTTGCCGACCCGCGCAGCGTAGTATCCGTTTTTCTGAAACATCTGCGGAAGCGTCACCACGTCCGGCATTCCCTGGCGGAAATGATATTGAAGGTCGAACACCTGCGTCGTATCCGGCCGCAGCCCCGTCATCAGCGATGACCGGCTCGGGGAGCACAGCGGAAACTGACAATAGGCACGCTCAAACCGCACCCCCCGCGCCGCCAGCCGGTCAATATTCGGCGATTTCACGAACGGATGCCCATAACACCCAAGGTCGTTGTTCATGTCGTCGACCGCGATGAACAACACGTTGAACCTCGGCGCTGCCGATGCCTGAACGCAGAAAAAGATGGCGAGGACCAGAACGATGCGGCGCATAAGCGTCTCCCAAAGAATTGAGGATCGACCAAGAGTGAATGATCCAGAACCAATCGTACCGCGCCTGCCGCGCCAAGCGTAGAAATGCTTACTCAACCGAATGTGATGTCGCCGATGCGATGACGCGCCAGCGAAGAGATGGGTAGCTCGGCGGCCGGCTTCTGGTTGTTCCACGGCTGCCATAGAACCAGCCGGCTGCGGTCCGCCGAAAGCGCCGCCAGCGCCGTCGCCGTCGCCGCCACCAGCCGCAGCCCGCGGTGAGCCGACAGATACTCGGTCACCAGTGGATCGTCCGTCCCAAGGCACACCAGCGGCCCGGCGTCCGTCGCCAGGACAAGACGTGCCGAACCAAGCCACGGCAAAAGCGTCGCCGCGAGCGTGCGCGACCCCCGCCGCTGCTCGCCCATGATCGCCAGTGACTGCGGATCAAGCGTCAGCAGAGCGCCGTCGTCGTGCACAATGCAAAGCGCGCGCGAGGTCGGCAGGATCGCGATGACGTCCGCGTGTGTATGGGTCACCACAGGCGTAAGCTGCGATTCAGCATCGATCGTAAAGAGCCGAGCCCCCACGCTGAAGATCAACCGCGCGTCATCAATCGGCGTCAGATTGCGCGCCCCCGGTGTCTTCTGCGACTCCATGGAAACCATCGAGGTGGCGGCGTAACTAGGCGCAGTGGGCACCTGAGGCGGCGCGAACGGCGCAGATGCCGGACGAGTCACCGATTTCGGTTGCGCAAACACGCCAAGATCCCACGCAACAATGCCCGCTTCAGCATGTGACGCCCAGATGCCATGGCGCCAGATCACCGCCCGGTTGAACCCCATCTGCGACGAATTCGCCGCGTGGTGATAGATTTCGGGCCCCGCGTCCGGCGCAGCGACGTTAACGAGCAGAACCCCCGACCGTGCTCCGACAAGAAGGACCGGCCGTCCGTCAATCTCCGCCGCTTGCACGCTGCGCAACGGGCCGACCGTCGTCGGCAGCGGGAATAGTTGGATCTGCGGCGGCGTCGTGCGGGCATCAATGCGAACAAGCGACTCTCCGGCAACCGCCCACAGGTGCTTCGCTGCCGCGTCCTTCCCCGCCGCCAGCAAAAGCGTCTGAAGCATCACCCCCTGGTCCGAAGGGCTGATCTGCTGAAGGACCGCCCCCGGCGTGATCCCGGGCGCAGCATGCCGTAGCGCATCGTACTGCTTCAGAAGCGCCGCCGCTTTCTCGAAATGTTCCACTTGTCCCGCAACGCGCTGTTGCGCCAGGTTTCGCTCCATCGCCTCCAGGCGCTGTTGCTGAAAGCTCGGGCTTTCGATCTCGAGTTGGAACGGTGGCAACACCTCCAGCCCGCACGCGAACGCCACCGTGTCCGCCGCCTGGCGCAGCGGGGCAACCAGAGCCTCCTTCGCATTGTCCGCAAGCCAGTCCGCAACCGCTTTTGATGAGGCCGTAGCAAGCGCCGCCGCCCGGAGCGCCGGCGCGAAGTGCGCGACCAGATCATCAATTGTCGCCGAGCTTTTCCGGGCGAGAAACGTCTCGGCCAGAAGCTTCTTTTCAGCGGCGTCCGGAAGCGGACGGAACCCGCATGTAAATGTAGCCCGCAGGCGGTGATTATCCGCGGTAATCAGATCGGCCAGCGTCCAGCGCGCGTGCAACGGCTCGGCGCGAACCTGAACCCGCCCGGCAACGGACGAGGCGATCTCGTTAGGTAGCAGTGGCGGGGTCGGCATTCGCACGTCCTCGGCTTATAGCCTCACACGACATCCCCATTCTAGCGGGGGTGCGGCGCTGCGGGGATATAAAAGAAAGCGATAGATAGAATCGCATACAGGGCCAGCAAAAGCGCCCCCTCAAACCAATTGGTCTCCCCGTTAAGGCCCAGCAGGATCACAATCGCCACGCTCAGCAGCACCGCCACAACTTCCATCGGTGAAAAGACCAGATCGAGCGGCTGAGCCGATGCCCCGAGCCCCGCGGCGACCATCATCGAACTGGCCAACACCAGAAACGGCGTCACAAACAGCGCGATCTGCAGGCTCGACTGGTACGTGATCGTCATCGCCGTTTCCATGTCGTTGCGCAGCGCCAGCGTCAGCGCCGTGGAGTGTTCTGCCGCGTTGCCGATGATCGCCAGCAGGATCACCCCGATGAAGATCGGGTTCCACCCCAATCCCGTCGCCATCTTGTCCGCCGATCCCACCAGCAGCTCCGCGACAATGCCAATGCCCGCCGCCGCCAGCAACAGCATGAGGATGCTCCGGCGAACCGACCATGCCCCGTGAATCGCCGAAATCCCCGGCGGATCCTCTTCCGAGCGCGACGGCGCCGGTGAGAAAACATGCGCATGCGTCTTCAGCGTAAACAGCAACCCCAATCCGTAGACCAGCAACAGGATAATGCTCGTCCCCACCGACACGTTGTGCTCGTGCGCGATTAAATTGGCGTCCCGCAAGTGATAGCTGAAGTGAAACACCGCCGGCATCAACATCGCGGCCACCGCGATCGCCAGCAAGCCCGCGTTCGTTTCCGCGGCGGGGCGCGAAAACACCTGTTTCTCGCGCTTCCATCCGCCGACCAGCATCGCCCCGCCCGCAACCAGAAGCAGATTTCCCAGAATCGATCCAGTGAGCGACGCCTTCACGATATCGTTAAGCCCCTTCGACAGCCCGATGAAGGCGATGATCAGCTCCGCCGCGTTGCCAAATGTCGCGTTCAACAGCCCACCCCACGTCGGCCCCGTGCGCGTCGAGAGTTGCTCGGTCGCCTCTCCCATCAGCCGCGCCAGCGGAATCACCCCGACCCCGGCGAGAATAAAGCTCGCCGTCGGCTCCCAGGATCTACCATGCGCTGCGAAGTGCAGAACGAAAGCCGCCGGAATCGCCAGATAAGCCAGAATGTTCAGCGGATGCATGCGAGCGGAATGTTGGC
>JBBRIN010000288.1:0-5683 GCA_038221115.1 Tepidisphaerales bacterium | reverse complement strand
GAAGTCCATGCCGAGGATTTCACCGGAGCCTTTATCGACGGGGATGAGGCCGAGGAGGGTGCGGATCATCGTCGTTTTACCGGAGCCGTTGGGGCCGAGGAGGCCGACGGCGCCGGAGGGGACGGCAATCGACAGGTTGTCGAGAGCCGTGACGGTGCCGTAGGTTTTGGTGACTCCTTCGAATTGGAAAAGCATGGGGAATTCCGGGCGCCGATCGTTTTGGCGGTCTGGATGAAGACGGTTCACGAGGGGGAAAGTTGCAGCGGATTTCTCCGGTGCGCTACTTCAACCTTCCTTCCACTCGGCGCAGGCACCTGCTGGTGCGGACGTTGGCGATGACCAGCACGAGCAAGGCGGCGTAGGCGGCGAGCAGCGCGACGGAAAGCAGCACGGCGGGAACGAGAAACGAGCCGCGGGTCGGGGAGACGCGATCGAGCAAGGAGGTCATGCCGGCCATGGATTCCTGAATGTGTCGCATTGATTCGGTGCTGGCGCGGACCTGGCGTTCATTCTCGGCGATTGCGCTGGTAGTGCTGGCGACGGCCTCCTGGTTTAGGCGAATCGCATCGGTGCTTGCGCGGATGCGGGTTTCATTGTCTGCGACGGCAAGCGTGGTCTTGGAGATAGCCTCCTGGTTCTGGCGGATGGCATCGGTGCTGGAGCGGACGATGGTCTCGTTGCCGGCGATGGCGTGAGTGCTCTTGGCGACGGCCTCTTGGTTGGCGTGAATGGCGTCATTGCTGGCGCGTACCTCGGCGAGGTTATGCGAGACGGCTTCGGTGCTGCCGACGATGGCTTGCGCGTTGCCGGTGATGGCGTCGGTGCTGGATCGGACGCCTTGCTCATTGGCGCGAATGGCGGACGTGCTGAGGGTCACCGCTTCCTGGTTGTGGCCGATCGCCGCCGTCGAATCGGCGACGCTGATTCCGTTCTGGCGTATGGATTGAGTGCTGGCCTCGACGGCCTTTTGATTTTCTTCGACCAGCGCGGCCGTGCGCGCGAGGCTGCCGCATCCGGCGCAGATGAGTAAGGTCAGCATCAGGACGAGGAACCAAGTCAGGGCATCGGCATGCGCGTGAGTTGAGCGCGCACGGACTGCGTTTGAACCTGTGGCTGAGAGCGGACGGGTGTTCACGTGACCTCCAGGGTGGAGCGAGTTGAGGAGCAATCGCATTATGTCATTTTTCGCTGGTAGGGCTTGGTTGCCCTCCATCACTATCGACCACTATCGACCGGAAGGATTTTGGACACCGGCTGCACCGGGTAGCTTGGAAAAAAAAATTGGAAAATTCGTGTCGGCTTGACCGGGAATGGATTACACTACCCGTAGCCGCGCCGGCATCGGTTCCGCCCCTACTGACGGTGGCGATTGCTCGGGCAAGCGGATGGGGTCATTGCAGTTCGACCCCATCAACGGGAAACGGCGGATATTCAGCGCTCGTATTTGCGGCTGGTAAGTAGCCGTATCACGTCCGCCTGCCAGGCGCCGCGAAATCCGGATGCTCACAACGCGAGCGTTCGAGGGATACTTCACCGGCGGAGATCTAACAGTTCGGTATTCGCTTTAGATGGAGGCTTTTGATGAGTGCGGCCTTCCAGATGATTGACCCAATCATATCGGTTACGGGCTGGCTTGTGACGTGGGATCTCGCTCCACTTGGTGGCGATCCACGCACGATTCGTCGCGCACGGATTCGTCCGGCGAGTTCGCAACCAGGATTTACGCTGGTCGAGTTGCTGGTGGTGATCGGTATCATCGCGTTGCTCATATCGATTTTGCTGCCGGCGTTGAGCAAGGCACGGGAGAGCGCGAACAAGGTGAAGTGCCTGGCAAATTTGCGCTCGCTGGGGCAGGGGCAGATGATGTACGTCGCGCAATTTCGCGGGAACGTGGTGCCGGGGATCATGGGGAATGCCAACGATGTCTTCCCGGGAACGACGATCAAGGTTCGAGCCAACTGGATTGACAACAACGGGTTTCGGTCGACGATGAACATTCAGGAGTGGGTTGCGGGGAACGGGCGAGCGGGAAAGTTTCCGCCGGGATTGATCTGCCCGCAGGCGAGCCAGGCGATCGACCTGCAGACGAACAACAAGGGCGCGTCGGCAGCTTATTGCTACGGATACAACGTGCGGCACCTGAATTACGCCAACATGGTGGTCATTACGAAGCCAGTTGCGAAGAAGTGGGACGCCGCGACGGAATTTGGCGGTGTGGTCAAATTGAACCAGGTGCGGAGCGCGAGCGACAAGATCATGTTTGCCGATGCGATGAACCAGTTCATTCAGCCGCAGCATTCCGATCACTATTTCAAGGTGGCAGGGTATGATGAGCGTCGGGATGCGACCGACACCGCCTACATGGCGTACCGGCACAGCCGGGCGCACGACATCGTCAACGTCTGCTTTTGGGACGGACACGCCGAAAGCAAATCGCGCGACACGATCAAGGCGGTGAAGGATGGAACGCTGTCCGACCCGGCGATCGCGAGCAACCGGACGGCGGCGTGGGACAAGCACTGGGAGTTGGCGCTGCAGTAGGTAGAATTGCCCATTCAGGTTCACTTTAGCTGGAGGCTCTTTTATGAGGGCTGGATTGAAAGCATCAAGTCTGAGCATCAGGGTCGGTTTGCAATTCAACGTTTCTTCCAGCGCGGTTGCAGGGAAGCGGAGGTTGCCTGCCGCCGGTTTCACGCTGGTCGAGTTGCTGGTGGTGATCGGGATCATCGCGCTGCTCATATCGATTTTGCTGCCGGCCTTGAGCAAGGCGCGCGAGAGCGCGAACAAGGTGAAGTGCCTGGCGAACCTGCGCTCCCTCGGGCAGGGACAGATGATGTACGCGGCGCAGTTCCGGGGCGCGCCGGTCCCCGGGATCATGGGGAACAACAACGATGTGTTTCCCGGCACCACCATCAAGGTTCGGGCGACGTGGATTAACAACAACGGCTTCCGTGCCGCGCTGAATGTTCACGAGTGGGTCGCGGGCAACGGGCAATCGGGCAAGTTCCCGCCGGGAATGATCTGCCCGCAGGCGTCGATGGCGATTGAACAGGAGACTGACAATAAGGGTGTATCGCTCGGCTATTGCTATGGTTACAACGCCCGCCACATCGCTTACTCCCTCCTCCCGGTCATCACCAAGCCAGTTGCCAAGAAGTGGGACGCGGCAACGGAGTTTGGCGGCGTCGCGAAGATGAACCAGGTTCGCAGCTCCAGCGACAAGATCATGTTCATGGACGCCATGAACCCGTTCGTGCAGCCGCAGCACTCGGATAACTATTTTATCGTGGCTGGCTATGACGAGCGGCGGGATGCGAGCGATACGGCTTATGCGGCGTACCGGCACAGCCGAGCGCACGACATAGCCAATGTCTGCTTCTGGGACGGGCACGCGGAATCCAAATCGCGCGATACGATTAAGGCCGTCAAGGACGCCAAGCTCGGGAACGCCGACAGCACCGGGCCGGTTTCCAACCGCACCGCGGCGTGGGATAAGCACTGGGAACTCGCGCTTCAGTAAGTCAGTTCGCGCGGGGGGGGGTATCAGGAAAGAGGTTCCCCCCTTCCCCGGAATGGCTCAGCCGGCATCACACATTTCTGAGACGAGTGCCCAAGCGGTATAGTATCGGGCCGAGCCCGATCACCTTCCGCAGTGGAGCACTCATGCGCATCGCCATCGTCCGCCGAAGTCTCATCGCTGTTTTGCTGGCATCGCTCGCGGTTACGGCGGATGAGTCGAAGGTTGGTGAATTCGACGGCCAGGCGGATGTCGGCAGCGAAGCGCCGGCGGGGACCGGGCAGTTTGATAAGGCGACCGGAGAATACAAGGTTTCGAGCGGGGGGGAGAATATCTGGGGGAAGCACGATGACTTTCACTTTGTATATCGCAAGCTGTCAGGGGATGTGACGTTGACGGCGGATGTGACCCTGGTTGGCGAGGGGAAAGTGCTGCACCGTAAGGGCGGGTGCATGATTCGCCAGGGGTTGGAGGCGGATGACCCGTACGTGGATGTGGTCGTGCACGGAGATGGGTCGATCGGCTTGCAATATCGGCTGGCGAAGGGGGAAATTACCGCGGGCGTGAAGCCGGCGGACCTGAAGACACCGGCGACGATTCGGCTGGAGCGCCGCGGGGATGTTTTCACGGCTTATGCGTCGCCGAAGGGGGAGAAGCCGGGAGAGTTTAAAGTGGTTGGCACGATCAAGGCGGCGTTGAAGGAGCCGGTCTATGTGGGGCTGGTGCTCAGCGCCCACGATGCGAAGGCGGTGGAGAATGCGGTGTTCTCGCATGTGGAGGTGAAGGTGGGAGGGAAGCAATAAACGGTTCCGCAAAGACGCAGGCAGGCGAGCGAAGGATTCCGGGAGGTTTCAGTGAACGTATACGCGGTCTGGATGGGGGTTTTAAGCGTATTGAGCTTGATCGTTTTGGAAGCGGCCGCGAAGGAGGACCCCAAGCAGCCGTACGTGGGGTCGGGGGCAGCGGCGCTTTCACCGGCGGAGGCGGAAAAGCGCTTCAAGGCGCCGGCGGGGTTCCAGATGCGGCTGTTCGCGGCGGAACCGGATGTGATCAATCCGGTGGCGATGAGCTTTGACGAGAAGGGGCGGCTCTGGGTGGTGGAACTGTACGAATATCCGTTTGAGAGGCCGAAGGGACAGAAGCGCAAGGGAAGGGACCGGGTGATTTGTCTGGAAGACCCGGAGGGAACGGGGCGGGCGACCAAGCGGACGGTGGTGGCGGAAGATCTGTGGCTGGCAACGGCAATCGCGTTTGGGAACGGCGGAATCTATGTGGGGCAGGCGCCAGACCTGTATTTTTATCCGATCACCGACACGCCGGAGGGGCCGAAGGCGGGGGAACGCAAGACGGTGCTGAGCGGGTTTGGGCTGGAGGATAAGCACGAGTTGTTGAACAGCTTTTGCTGGGGGCCGGATGGATGGATGTACATGACGCACGGGGTGTTCACGCACTCGAACGTCGTGAACCCGCGCAAGCCGCGGGAGGCGGCGGTGAAGTTTGATGCGGGGGTCGGGCGGTATAACCCGCGCACGGATACATTCGAGGTGTGGTGCGATGGGATCAGCAACCAGTGGGGGATCGATTGGGACGCGGCGGGGAATGCGTTCGTGAGCGCGTGCGTCGTCGATCACATCTGGCACGTCGTACCGGGGGGCGTCTATCAGCGGCAGGGTGGAGTGCCGACGATTCCGTACACGTATGAGCTGCTGCCGCCGATTAACAAGGATAAGCACCGCCATTACATGGCCGCGTACGGGGGGATCAACATTTATCAGGGGAACCTGTTTCCGGCGGAATATCGGGGCACGGCGTTCATGGGGAACATTCATGGCAATTGTCTGGATCGCGACAAGCTGACGCCGAATGGGTCAAGCTTTGCGGCGACGGATGCGCGGACGGCGAAGGACAAGGGGGAGTTCCTCGAGGCGAATGATGATTGGTTTCGGCCGGTGAGCGAGCAGACGGGGCCGGATGGGGCGATTTGGATCATGGACTGGTACGACAAATATCCGTGCTATCAGAACAGTCATGCGCCGGATCTGGATCGGGAGCGGGGGAGGATCTGGCGGTTGGTGTATGTGGGGGATCAAGCGGGGAAGGCGGTGGCGACGCATGAGAAGGGGATTGATCTGGGGAAGTTGAGTGATGAGCAGCTCGTCGGATTGC
>JBBRIN010000287.1:0-5684 GCA_038221115.1 Tepidisphaerales bacterium | reverse complement strand
GCGATGGCGGAGGAGACGGAGGGGCTGACGCTGAACCGCGAGGTGCTCGGCAAGGGGGTGCGCGCGGGGATCGCCGACCCGGCGAAAGCGCGCTACTTCATCGGCGAATCGGCTGGTCGGGTGGCCGGAATGCTCATGCTCACGCTGGAATGGAGCGACTGGCGCAACGGTGAAATCTGGTGGATTCAAAGCGTCTATGTCCACCCGGACTTTCGGCGCGGCGGCGTGTTCAAGGCGATCTATCGGCACGTCGAACAGCTTGCCCGCGCCAGCGGCGCGGTTGGCCTGCGGCTGTATGTGGTGAAGCACAATGCCGCCGCGCAGGCCACGTATGAGAACCTGGGCATGTCGCTTTCCGAGTACCTGGTCATGGAGAATCTGACGATTCGCGGTTGACCGTCACACCCGCCGATCCGCCAGCGACGCCAGGTACTTCATGGCTTGCGCGGCTGCTGCCATGCGATCGGTCAGCTCCACCGGATCGATGCTGATCCAGCCCGCGTAGCCGGCGCCGTCGAGGTTGGCCAGCAACTCGCCCCAGGAGATATCGCCCTGCCCCACCATCGCGGGTTTGGTTCGGCCGCGATTCGTTCCCTTCAGCGCATCGCGGGCTCGAACGTGGCGGATCGATGCGCCGAGCCGTGAAAAGATCTCGTCCATCGGCCACGCGTCGACCAGTGCGGCGGCCGGGTCGAAATCGACGCCAAACCACGGGCAGCGGACGCGCCGCAACACTTCGTCCAGCGCCGCGAAACTCGAGAGATCGCTGCGCAGCGCGAGCATCACGCCGTAACGATCCGCTCGCGCCGCGGCGTCGGCCAATGCGGCATCGACTTGAGCGACGAACGCGGGATCGGCGGGCGGGGACGCATCGTCGACGTCTTCAGTTGCTGGTTCGAAGGATTCGGGAAGGAGAATGAGACCGGCCTGCTTCGCAGTTACCTTGGGCTTGGGTTTTGCCACCTTTGGCGGCTCAGGCAACGGACCGAGGTCCATGCAGATCAACGGTGCCGCCAGCGCCTTGGCCGCCTCCATCACCAGGTCGAGACCACCGAGCATTCGATCCACATCGGCGCCCGGCCCGAAACCCTTAGGCCCGGCGTCTACCCTCAATCCGACAAGCTCCTGATTCTGCCCCGCCAACACACGCAGAAATTCGCGCCGCCCGGTCCCGGAAAGCTCGGGGATGCGAAGCGCCGGTGAATAGGCGTCGAACTGAAGGCCGCTGAATCCCAATTCCCGCGCCAGTCCCGCGGCTTCGCGAGCATCAGCGGACAAGGCGGAGGCGACCACGGCGAATTTCAACATCGGCATCAATGCATTGTGACGAAGCAGTGCGGCTTTGCCAGTGTCAGCTTCCGTTGAGAAAGGTGGCGACTTCACCGGCCACGCGGCTCATGGCCCATCGACTGGGATTTGTGGTTATAATCCCCCCATGAGCACTGCTACCGCACCTGCCCACACCGGCAAGAAGAACTATCGCATCGCACAGCTCACCGACATTGCACCGGTTCGGTGCCCTTGCGGGCATACGCGGCGCGCCTTTGCCGACGAGCCGGGGGCGGTGGCGTCGGTGCATCTGCTCGATGTGAGCGTCGATGCGCAGATTCATTACCACCAGAAGCTCACGGAGATTTATTTGATTCTGGAAGGGGAAGGGTACCTGGAGCTCGATGGGGAGCGGGTTCCGGTCAAGCCGATGACGGCGATTTATATCAAGCCGGGGTGCCGGCACCGGGCGGTGGGGAAGCTGAAGATCATCAATATTCCGGTGCCGGCGTTTGATCCGAGCGATGAATGGTTTGATTGAGGAAGGAGTTAGGAGTTAGGAGAACATCTGGCTCCTATCTCCTATCTCCTACCCCCCCCACCACTCGCTCCAGCATCCGCAAATAATACGGCGTAATATCCCCCGTCTTCTCCTTTCCCTCCATCGCGAATCGTTTGTTGATCGTGTGCCAATGGTCGGCGGGCCAGGTGCCCAGGTGCTCGCCCCACTGGGCGCTTTGGACGGAGACCAGGCCGTCGTTTTCGCCCTCGGCGGCATGGATGACGCGCCAGGCGTGCATGGCCCATGGCGGCACTTGCGGCCAGGGGCGGCAGGCGCTGATGGAGTAATACTTGACGGCGGGGGCGTCGGGCGTGGTTTCGTTGAAGCGGGCGCAGCGCTCCAGGGTCAGGTCGTGGAAGGCGCCGGCGTCGACGCCGAGGGACTTCATGAGCGTAAGGAGGCGGAGACGGGTGCCGACGTGCCTGACGCACCAGTCGGCATACGGGCTGCCGCGGTGGGGGCAGCTGATGGTGACGAGCGTTGAGACGCGGTCGGCCATGCCGAGGTGCGTGATCATGTGGCGAGCGTCGAGGCCGCCCATGGAGTGGGCGAGAACTATGACTTTTTCCGCGGAGCCGTTGAGGCGGGAGAGGATGGCGTGTTTGAGCTGATGGGCGCGGAGGGTGACGCTGCCGGTCGGGTGGACGCGGGTCAGGATCAGCGGGTGGCCGAGACGGGCGATGGCGTTGTCGATCTTGTGGAAGTAGGAGAGCTTGACGGGGCCGAGCTTGAAATTGCCGAAGCCGAACAGGCCGTGATGGAGGACGATGGGGGTCATGGGAAGGTCGGGAGTCAGAAGTCAGAAGGCAGGAGAGGGTAGCTGGTGAGGAGCAGGCGTGCGACACTTTGCGACAGAATTGGACACTTTTTGAATTTTCGGAGAGGTGTCCTATTTGGGCCGAAAAGCAGTGTTTATAATATTATAATGGCGATTTCTGGGTGTCGGGCGCGCTGTGTTTCGGGATGTCAGTGTCCAATGGGGATTCGGGGGTCATTTGGGCGAGGGCTTGGGCGGCTTGGGCATTGGGAATTTCGTCGGGGGGGGCGGAAGGGGAAGGTGCCGCATTCGGGGCAGCGGAGGGGGGAGTGGCTGAGGTCGTAGCCGCAGATTCGGCAGTGGTCTTTGGGGTAGCGGAGGTGAGGGGGAAGGCTTCCGCCCACGGCTATGGGGGCGCCGCACGGTGCTGGGATGGGGTATATCGCGCGCGGAGACAGGCCGCCCTCACCCTAACCCTCTCCCCCCGGAGTACCGGGGGGCGAGGGGTGCGGAGGGTCGCTCTTTAAAAGGGCGTCGCAATCCTTACAGTACGCGGAATTTCTTTCGGCGCACCCCGAGGGCGGGCGGAAAGCCTGCACCACAAGTTGAACCTGTACCTAGAATTGCCCCGCAATGCCCCGACGCACCGACATTCACACGATCCTCATCATCGGCTCCGGTCCCATCGTGATCGGGCAGGGGTGTGAGTTTGACTATTCCGGCGTCCAGGCGTGCCGCGCGCTCAAGGAAGAGGGGTATCGGGTTGTTTTGATCAACAGCAACCCGGCGACGATCATGACCGATCCGGAGTTCGCCGACGCGACCTACATCGAGCCGATCACGCCGGAGGCGGTGGAGAAGATCCTGGCGTACGAGAAGGCGCGGGGGATGCCGGTGGATGCGCTGCTGCCGACGCTCGGGGGGCAGACGGGCTTGAACACGGGGATGGCGTGCTTCGATCAGGGCATCCTCACCCGGTACGGCGTAAAAATGATCGGCGCGGACCGGGAGGCGATCCATCGGGGCGAGGATCGGCAAGTTTTTAAGGACCTGATGATCAAGATTGGGCTGAAGGTGCCGCGCAGTGGGGTCGTTCACAACATGGAGGATGCGCGGAAGGTGCTGGCCGACATCGGGCTGCCGCTGATCATTCGGCCGGCGTTTACGCTGGGGGGGACGGGGGGCGGGATCGCTTACAACGTCGAGGAGTTTGAGACGATCGTCGCGCGGGGGATCGATGCGTCGCCGGTGAACGAGGTGCTGATCGAACAGTCGGTCATCGGGTGGAAAGAATACGAGATGGAGGTGATGCGCGACAAGAACGACAACGTCGTGATCATCTGCTCAATCGAGAACATGGACGCGATGGGGGTACACACGGGGGACTCCATCACGGTGGCGCCGATCCAGACGCTGACGGACAAGGAATATCAGCGGATGCGCGATGCGTCGATCGCGGTCATCCGCGCCGTCGGCGTGGAGACGGGCGGGTCGAACATTCAGTTCGGCATCAACCCCGACAACGGCGACATGATCGTCATCGAGATGAACCCGCGCGTGTCGCGGAGTTCGGCGCTGGCGTCGAAGGCGACGGGATATCCCATTGCGAAACTCGCGGCGAAGCTGGCGGTGGGCTATACCCTGGATGAGTTGCCGAATTACATTACGAGCCGAAAGAACCGGGACGGGGACGGTTTTGATCTGTTCACGTCGGCGTGCTTTGAGCCGACGATCGACTATTGCGTGATCAAGATTCCGCGGTGGACGTTTGAAAAATTTCCGGATGCGGATGAGACGTTGACGACGCAGATGAAGAGCGTGGGAGAGGGGATGGCGATCGGGCGGACGTTTAAGGAGGCGCTGCAGAAGGGGATTCGGTCGATGGAGGTCAAGCGGTTTGGCTTTGGGCTGGACAAGTTTGACAAGTGGTTGAATGCCAGCCGAAGTAGCACCGGCGGCACGCCCGTGGGGGATGTTGAAGACGCCGAGTACCCCATCGCGGAGGATAAATTAAGGCGGAAACTGGCGGTGCCTAGCCAGGGGAGGCTCTATTACGTCCGCTATGCGCTGAAGATGGGTTGGACGGTCGAGCAGGTGCATGAACTGACCAATTACGATCCGTGGTTTTTGGCGCAGATGAAGGAACTGGTCGATTTTGAGTCGCAGTTGTCGGCGGTGAAGCCGAGCGATGGCGACAAAATCCGCGATCTGATCGTTCAGGCCAAGCAGTACGGTTACAGCGACGTGCAACTGGCGACGCTGTGGGGCAAGAGTCCGAAAGAGGTTCGCCAACTTCGGCAGAAACTGGGCGTGACGCCAGTCTACAAACTGGTGGACACCTGCGCCGCCGAGTTTGAGGCGAGCACGCCGTATTACTATTCCACTTACGAGCAGCCTTTCAGCCTGAACGGCCAGTTAATCCAGGAAGATGAAATTCGCCTGACCGACCGGCCGAAGGTGATCATCATCGGCGGCGGGCCGAACCGGATCGGTCAGGGGATTGAGTTTGATTATTGCTGCGTGCAGGCGGCGTTTGCGTGCAAAGAGTTGGGTTTGGAATCGGTCATGATCAACTCCAATCCGGAGACGGTCAGCACGGATTACGACACGAGCGATCTGCTGTTTTTTGAGCCGTTGACGCATGAGGATGTGCTGAATATTTGTGAGCGGGTGAATGGCGGGCCGTTCGGGGCAGCGGGCAGCGGGCAGCGGGCAGCGGGCAGTAAGAATTTGGTCAAGGGTGTGATCGTGCAGTTTGGGGGGCAGACGCCTCTTAATCTGGCGCGAGGGTTGGCGGAGGCGGGGGTGCCGATTTTGGGGACTTCGGTTGATTCGATTGATGCCGCCGGGGATCGGGAGCAGTTCCGGGATTTGATTCAGAAGTTGGGGTTGAAACAGCCGGAAAATGGAATTGCGCGGAATGTGGAGGATGCGCGGCGGGTGGCTAAGGAGATCGGGTATCCGGTTTTGGTTCGGCCGAGTTTCGTGCTGGGCGGGCGGGCGATGGAGATTGTCAGCGATGAGGATCAGCTGAACTATTACATGGCAGAGGCGATCGAGGCGGCGGGGACGGGGGCGACGCAGACCGAGACGCCG
>JBBRIN010000286.1:0-5693 GCA_038221115.1 Tepidisphaerales bacterium | reverse complement strand
CGGCGTTTCGTCCGCGCCGGCGAGATGTCGCTTCGGGACGGCGAGCGTGAAGTCCACGAGCTGCCGCGCCTGGTCGCGGCCGGATCGATCGCGATCGACGTCGGCGCACATATCGGCGACTACACCTACGCCCTGTGCAAGT
This sequence comes from Tepidisphaerales bacterium, assembly GCA_038221115.1. GTDB lineage: Bacteria > Planctomycetota > Phycisphaerae > Tepidisphaerales > Tepidisphaeraceae > JANXVV01. The sequence continues at coordinate 5,551 of JBBRIN010000286.1, read as the reverse complement.
TGGTCGGCCCGACCGGCCGCGTCGTGGCCATCGAGCCCATCCCGGACCTGGCGCGCATGCTCACCCGCGCGACCCGACGATTAAAGCTTCCGGTGACCGTCGTCAATTGCGCCCTCTCTTCAAAGATCGGCGAGGCCGACCTGATGATCCCCGTGGAAAACGGCCGGCGCAAAGCGGGCTTTGCCTCGCTCGAATTGCGCGGCGGGCGCGGCAAGGTCCATCGCGTGCCCCTGCGTCGTCTGGATGACGTCTGCGCCGAAGTCGAGGGCAAGCTGTCCTTCATCAAGATCGACGTGGAGGGCCACGAGCTCGAAGTTCTGCGCGGCGGTGTCGATACGCTCAAACGACGCCGGCCCAACCTGCTGATCGAAATTGAGCAGCGACACTCGCCGGTGCCGATCCGACAAACTTTCGAGTTCATCACCTCCCTGGGATACTGCGGCGAATTTCTGGACTCAGAGAATCGGTCCCAACCGCTGGCCGCCTTCGACGTCGAGGAACATCAGACCCGGCGGCTCGATCGCGTCGGAACGAGTGATTACGTGAGCAACTTCATCTTCCGCCCCATCGAGTGCGCGGCAGCCGCAGGAGCATCGTGAGCGACATCCGGACATCCACCGTCGCCCTCCTCTATCCCGGCGAGCTGGGCGCGGCCTTTGGCGAGCTGCTGACATCCCGCGGCGTGCGCGTGGTAACCACCTTGCGCGACCGATCAGCTGCAACACTGGAACGGTGCCGCACAGCAAAGATTGAGGTCATCGACTCCCTGACGAATCTCGCTAAGCAAGCCTCGTTGGTGATCTCACTGGTCCCCCCCACCGCGGCCGAAGAAGTCGCCGCCGCGTATTGCGACGCATCAGAGATCCCGGCCACCTACGTCGACATGAACTCGATCGGGCCGGAGCTCGCCGTCGCCATCGCCGCTCGTGTAACCGCATGCGGCCATGAGTTCGTGGATGGGGCCATCAACGGCCTTGCGAAGAACCTGACGAAGGGCGGAACACTCTTCCTGAGCGGCAAGCGATCGGCCGTCGTGGCCGACCTGCTCGGCGACGCCATGCGCGTGCGCCTCCTCGGCGACGAAATCGGCCGCGCCTCCTCCATGAAAATGCTCCTGAGCGGCCTATCAAAGGGATTGTGCGCCCTGTTCGTGGAGAACGCGCTGATCGCGCGGCGGCAGGGGATGCTCTCGGAAATGATCGAAGCCTACACCACGATTTACCCGGGCGTCATGGTGGTCGTCGATCGGATGTTGCCGACCTACGCCCGACACGCCGGCCGTCGCGCGGTGGAGATGCGCGAGCTGGAAGAAACCGCTCGCGGCGCCGGCGTGGAACCCTGCGTGATCGAGGCCGTCCGCGAGCTTCACGAGATGCTCGCCGGTGCCTCATTCAAGGACGGCGCCCTGCCGGATCTGACGGCGCTGATCGAAACCCTGGACCGGGAACAACTGCTGTCTGTCGTGCGCGCCGGCCAGGAGCCAGCGCGATAAGGAGATGTCGTTATGGCCGTAGGAAATACCAAACCCCGTTCTTCGCATCTGCACCCCGGCCCCGGCTTTCGGGTTCGCATGAACATCCCGCGCCTGCCCGCCGAAATGATGCGCGAGTTCGCGCAGTTCGCGACGCCGGACATTTCCGATCTGCTCAACCGCCTCTACGCCGTTGACCCGCAGATCGCGCTCTTAACCAATCCCGCCCATCGCATCTGCGCGCCGGCCTGCACGGTAAAAGTGTTCCCCGGCGACAACCTGATGGTTCACAAGGCCCTGGACGTCATCGAGCCGGGCGACGTGATCCTCGTCGATGCCGGCGGATCGGCAATGAACGCCGTGCTCGGCGACCTGATCTCCACCAAGGCCCGGCACCGTGGGGCGGCCGGCTTCGTCGTAGATGGCCTCATCCGCGATCTCCCGAATATCCAGGAACTCGGCGATTTCCCCGTATTCGCGCGCGGCACGACACCCATCGGCCCCCTGCACCGCGGCCCCGGTGAGATCAACTTCCCCATCTGCTGCGGCGGCGTGGTCGTCAATCCCGGCGATCTGATCGTCGGCGACGCCATGGGTGTCGTCGTAGTGCCCCAGGCGATCGCCGCCGAGCTGCTCGAGCGCCTCAAAGCGCACGAAGCCAACAACGCAAGCTATTTCGAGGCGGTGAAAAAGGGACACTTCTCCAACGCGTGGGTGGATCAGATCCTGACGGCGCTGGAGTGCCCGATGGTGCGCGTTGACCAGCCAGCGGCGCCGGAACAGGACGAGCTGGTGAAACCGCTGGTGTCGTAAGGCACAAATCGGCCCATGGCATTCGACGCATACAACAACCGGTTGACGCTGCGCGCCCTGCGATTCATCGCCATGGCGCGCGGCTTCATGCGCCTGCGCAACCCCCACCGCCGCGCCGCTTGGCGGCACCGTGTCGCGTTCTACGACCGCGTTTGGCGCGAAGCCGCCGACGAGCTGGGCGCAACCTTCCGAACCATCGGCGGCGGCTTCCACGAGATCGCGCTCGGCGACGCGCGCACCATCGTCAACGACAACGGCAGCGCGATCGACGACGCGGTCACCCTGGCGCTTCTGTCCGATAAGGCGCTGACCTATCAGTTGCTCGAGGATGCCTCACTGCCAACGCCGCCGCACGCTTCGTTCACGCTAAAGTCCGTCGCTATCGCCTCCCGCTTTCTCCATCAAAGCCCCGTCGAGTGCGTCGTAAAACCCACTCGGGGCACCGGTGGCGGACGCGGCATCACCACCGGCGTCCGCACCGCCTCACAGCTGGCGCGGGCCGCGGCATCGGCAGCAGCCTATTGCGATGACCTGATCATCGAGCGGCAGGTGGAAGGCGATAATTATCGGCTGTTGTACCTCGATGGTGAGCTGATCGACTCATTCGTTCGCAAACCCCCCTTCGTGACAGGCGATGGCCGATCCACCGTGCGGCGTCTGATTCATCACGCAAACTCCGAGCGCATCCGGCAAGGTGCGGGCGTGTCCCAGGTTCTGCTGACCGTCGACATGGACCTGCGGCGGACCCTTGCTCGACAGGGCCTTTTGTTGCGATCCGTTCCGCCGGCGCGTCAAAACATCGTGCTGAAGACGGTGGTAAACGAGAACCGGGGCGTCGATAATCGTACGGCGACCGACGCGTTGTGCCGGTCGCTGATCGACGACGGCGCCCGGGCCGCCCGCGCCACCGGCGCCCGGCTCGCAGGAGTTGACGTGATTACCCGAGACCCCAGCCTGCCGCTGGCTGACTCGGGCGGAGTCATTCTCGAAGTGAACGCCCCACCGAACTTTTATTACCACTACCACAAGAGCGACGAGCCCTTTCCCGTCGCGCTGCACGTGCTTCGCGCGCTGCTGTCTTCCGAGCGCCTCTCCCCACTCCAGGAGGCGCGACTGTGAAAACTCCTCCGGTGATCATCCTGGGCGGCGGAGCCAATGCCCTGTCCGTCGCGCGAAGCGTCGGGCGACTCGGCGCAGAGGTCTACGCGCTGAACGAGCCGGGCGCATTCGTCGGCCATTCGCGATACTGCCGGATGATTGACATCCCGGCGCGCGACAAGGACGACCGCCCGCGCGCATGGGCCGAGTTTTTGCTCGGGCCTGAGTCCGAACACCTGCGCGGCGCTGTGCTGCTCGCCTGCAGCGACGAAGGCATCGAGGTGTTGTTGGCGCACCGCGATCCATTGTCCGCCAGATATCTGCTGGACGAGTCGAACCCGGATGCCCAACGGCAGATGCTGAACAAGCTAAGGACCTACGAGGCCGCCGTGGCAGCCGGCGTTCCCACGCCGAAGTTCTGGGTGATCGACTCCATCGCTCAGCTTCAGAACGTTTGCAATGAGCTGGTGTATCCCCTGGTTGTCAAGCCGCGCCTATCGCACGTGTTCGAGGGGCGGTCGGGGAAGAAGCTCATTGTCGCGCAAAGCTATCATGAAGCCGCGGCCGCGGTCGCAGAGATGGCGGCCGCCGGATCCGATTGCGTGCTGATGGAGAAGATTGGCGGCGGCGATGACTTGCTGTGCAGCTACTACACCTATCTGGACGCCGACAGTCGCCCGCTGTTTCACTTCACCAAGCGGATCATCCGCCGATACCCGGCGCTCACTGGAACGGCGTGCTACCACGTCACCGACTGGATCCCCGAGGCCGGGGAGCTGGCAAACCAGCTCTTTCGCCACGTCAGGCTCCGCGGCCTGGCCAACGTGGAATTCAAACGCGATGCGCGGGATGGTAAGCTGAAGCTGATCGAGTGTAATGCTCGCTTCACCGCGTCCGATTGTCTGGTCGCCGGCAGCGGGTTTAACCTGGGCGCCTTCGTCTACAACCGGCTGACCGGCCGCCCCCAGATCGCCATGGAAAAGTACACCATCGGCAAACGCCTCTGGGATCCCATCCGCGATTTTCAGGCATACCTCGGCCTGCGTAAGATAAACCAGCTCAGTTTTTTCGGCTGGCTCGCGGGCGTTATGCACCGCCAGACCTTCCCCTACTTCCAATGGTCTGACCCTATGCCCGCCCTGGCGCGACTCACCGCGCCGCTGCGAAAGAAGATCGGCATGGCCAAGCCACAACCCGCCGGCGTCGCCGTCAAAGCCATCGCCACCGAAGCCGCCCCCGCCCGCGCCGAAGTGGGGTGCGCGCCATGATCTCCGCCGCCGTTCAGCGCGTCGTACGCTCGGCCGACTCGGCGTTCGCGCGCGTCTACCTTTCCATGTTCCGCGAACGCAACGCGCTCCTGCCATTCCTGTTTCACTCGCTATTCCGAGACGAGCGCGAGATCGCCCTGAACGTCGTCGATCCGCTCGAGCGCACCACGGTCGGGCAGTTCCGGCAACTCATCGAATATTATCTCGAGCACGGGTACCGATTCATCAGCCCCAACGACGTGCTGGCCGGCCTGGCCCCCGACGGCAAATACGCCATGCTCACCTTCGACGACGGCTACTTCAACAACACCCTCGCGCTTCCCATCCTCGCTGAGTTCCGCGTGCCGGCGTTGTTCTTTATTTCCGCCAACCACGTGCGCGAAAACAAGTGCTTCTGGTGGGACGTCATCTATCGCGAGCAGGTGGCCCGAGGCGAGCCGGTGCGAAAGGTCTATCACGAGGCGCTTTCGATGAAGTCGCGGCGAACGGAGCAGATTGAGGCGGAGCTGCTCGCGCGCTTCGGCGACGCCGCACTGCGCCCGCGCGGCGACATCGATCGCCCCTTCGCCCCCGATGAGCTTCGCGACTTTGCCAAAAGTCCCCATGTGCACCTCGGCAACCACACCCTCAATCACGCCATCCTGACCAACTACACCGCCGACGAGGTCCGCCGGCAAGTGAGCGGCGCACAGGATTATCTGCGCGACATGACCGGCATCGCGCCAAGCGCGATCGCCTACCCCAACGGCGCACATGACGATCAGGTAGTCGATATCTGCATCGAGGCCGGTCTAAAACTCGGTTTCACCGTCCGCCCAGGCAAGACCGCTCTCCCTCTGTCAGGCGACGCGCAGAGCCTCATGCGGCTCGGGCGTTTCGTCCCGCATTCCGACGCCTCGAT
>JBBRIN010000285.1:0-5698 GCA_038221115.1 Tepidisphaerales bacterium | reverse complement strand
GAGGCGCGGGATGCGTGGGATGAGCTGCGACCGCAGGGGACGCTGGACGTGGCGCTGAGTTATGGGCTGCCGCCGTCCGCGGCGACGACGCGGCCCACGACGCAGCCGGTGTATGAGATCACGCTGACGCCCACGCACCTGGCGGCGACGCCGAAGGTTCTGCCGTATGCCCTGTCGGATTTAACGGGGACGATCGTCATCAAGCCGGAGGGGGCGGAGATTCGGAATGTCGTCGGGAAGCACGGCGGCGCGACGGTGAGCGTCTCGGGGGCGTGCGATGCAGCGCCGCCGCGCACGCTGCGGCTGAAACTCAGTGGGCGGGAGGTGCCGGTTGACCAGGACCTGCTTCGCGCGCTGCCGGCAAGCCTGTCGAGCCTGATGAAATCGATGCGGCTTACCGGAAAGGTCTCGTTCGACTTTCCGACGCTGACGTACTCCACACCCAAGCCGACACCGGCGACAGAACCGTCGATCGCCGTGGCCGATCCGGACCTGGACCTGGCGGGCAACGTGTGGTTTCTGGATGCGTCGATGGACGCCGGCGTGCCGCTCACGGAGATCAACGGGCTGATGAAATTCAGCGCGGGCGTGCGCAATGGCAAGCTTGGCGGGCTGCGCGGGACACTGCAGGCGGACACGCTGAAAATCGCCCAGCGCCCGGCGACCAACTTTTACGCGGAGCTCTTTAAGCCGGAAAAACAGGATGCGATGCACATCGACAAGGTGCAGGCGGCGGTCGCGGGCGGCAGCATGTCGGGCCAGATCGATCTGGCCTTCCCGGCTACCGGGCCCACGCGGTTTGGCGTCGGGCTGGTCATGCAGAATGCCGACGTAACACTTCTCACCGGCGGCAAGGACAACATTCACGGGCAGTTGAATGCCAGCCTGGCGATGGAAGGCGCGTGGAACGACCCGACGAGCCATCGCGGGCGCGGGGATGTCACCGTCACCGGGCGGGACATGTATCACATTCCGCTCATGCTGGGGCTGATGCAGATCACCAACCTTTCGCTGCCGCTGACCAGCCCGTTCAGCGAAGCGAATGCCCGCTATAGCGTGGAGGGGAAGAAAGTGAATTTCGAGCAGATCGAGCTTCGCGCCAGCAACATGATCATGCGCGGCAACGGCTCATTGAACTACGGGACGAAGAAGGTGAATCTAACCTTCACCACCGACAACCCGCATTGGCCGAAGTTGCCGCTGGTGGATGCGCTGCTTCAGGGGGCAAAGCACGAGCTGCTGAAGATTCATGTGAACGGGACGGTGCAGGAGCCGAAGGTTTCGGGGAGCATGATGGACACGTTTCAGACGACGGTGGATGAGGTGTTTCGAGCGGGTGAGTCATCGGGCGGCACTGGTAAAAAATAGCGTGCGAGAAGAGTACGCGAAGGCGCGAAGGCGTGAAGGAAAACGCGAAGAAGAGAATCGGTCGTTTGAATGACTGATCTCTAAACCTCGCCTGCGGCTTGACCACTCATCTTGCGGCGGTTTCCATAGATCGACGATGCGGCGAAATATTTCCATTCTCTGGCAGACTTTGATGGTCTGCGTGTCCATCGGCGTCTTTATTACGGCCGGGTGGTTGTGGTATCGGAGCGTGCAGTTTGCGGATTACTTCTATCGGCCGGAACCGACTCCGAATGGGGGGACGGCGCTGAAGGGGTTTGGGTCGTATCGGGGGGCGGTGGTCATCGGTGCGATTGAAGACCCTTCGCCGGGGAATGCGGTGCCAAGTTCAGCCCCCCCTACCCCCTACCGCCACGACACATACCCGCTCGGCAACGGCTCGCTCATGCAGGCCAAGCCGGACGTGAAAGTAAGCGCGCTGGGTTTTGGCGTGAGCCGCGGCGAGTTCAGGCTGAATCTGCCGTTGAGTTTTCTGCTGCCGAGGCGCACGTACCGCGCGATCTACATGCCGTATTACTTCATCATGCTGCTGGCGATCGTGCAGCCGGTGCGGGTGGCGCGGCGGGCGCGGCGACGGCCGGCGGCGCTCGCTATTGAGAGTTGATCCAGCCGGCATCGCGCCTACCGAAGGAGATCGCCTGTGCCGGCCACGCCGGCGCGGCCCATCGGACGGCATTCGCGATCACGCGCAGCACGTTGGGGTCGTGATAGGTGGGAAACGTCTCGTGGCCGGGGCGGAAGTAGACGATCTTTCCGGCTCCGCGCGTCCAGGTGCAGCCGCTGCGGAAGACCTCACCACCGGCGAAGCTGCTGATCAGGAAGGTGCATTCGGGCTCGGGGATGTCGAAGTATTCGCCGTACATTTCCTCGCGCTCGATCACAAAATGATCGGCGATGCCCCGCACGATCGGATGGCCGGGCCGGGTCACCCAGAGCGTTTCGCGTTCGCCGTTGGGCTCCACCCGCCATTTCAGATTGCAGGTCGTTCCCATGAGGCGCTTGAAGATTTTGGAGAAGTGGCCGCTGTGCAGGACGACGAGGCCCATGCCCGCGAGCACGCGCGCGTGGACGCGCTCGACGACGATATCTTCCACCTCGTCATGAGCCAAGTGGCCCCACCAGACCATCACGTCGGTCGCGTCCACAACATCCTGGGTCAGCCCGTGCTCGGGATCATCCTGCGTGACGGTGCGGATCTTCAGCCCGGGCGTTTGCCGGAGGCCGTGGGCGAGCGTTTCGTGCATGCCGCGCGGGTAGATCTGGGCGACCACCGGGTTCTTCTTCTCGTGCCGATGCTCGTGCCAGATGGTGACTTGAAGCAGGGGATCGGGGTCATTTGAATTCGCGCTGACTGTCATGATTTTCGCTCCAAAGGGCTGGGGATTTAGGGTACGGTAGCGGCCGCGCGAAATCTGGCAATGTGTTAAACGCGGCGGAGGATGATCATGTCGGGGAAAAGTTGGATCGTTTTGGTTAGCATGGGGTGGGCGTCCGGCGCGATGGCGCAGACGAAACCGAGCGTGACGACCCAGGCCCCGGCGACTCAGGCAGTGGTGTGCGAGGCATGTGATGCGGACGCCCGCCCGGCATCGGCTCCGACGACGCAGCCGTTTTTGGTTCCTGCAAGCAACACTTTGCCGCGCGACACGACAGCACTTAACTGGGCTCAACGGATCTATGAGCAACTCCGCGATCTTGATGCCAAGGGATTGCCCTCTCTCCCCGCCGGCCCCGATCCAATCGACCCAATCGATCATTTTTTTGATGCGAGCCGCATCGAAAAAATCCACTCGGTAAAAGCACAGGCTTGGATCGGTGACCCGCGCGACTTGAAGCCACCGATGCTTTCAGCTGCCGCGACCTCTCCTTCCGGACAGGAGCGCCCCACGACATCTGCGCCGACCACAACGCCTACCACGCGTCCTGCAGTTGACCTCCAATCCCTCATCCACCAACTGGGCGACGATGACTCGAAGATGCGCGCGGCGGCAGCCCGCGAGATCAAGAACGTGGGCGAACCGGCCATCGCCGCGCTTCGCGCCGCATCAAAGGACGAGGACCCGCAGATTCGCACGGCCGCGCTGGGCCTGATCACTGAAATCCAGGAGAAAACCCGCCCGGCGTTATCGGCCAACGATAACGGCGAGATCGTGCTTCGCCAGGGCAACATCGGCAACGGCATCATCCGCATCGCGCCCGGCGGGCGATTGCACATCAACGGAGGCGCGCAGGTCAGCGTCTCGATCACGAACAATAATGGCGTCGTCGTGCGCGACGTCAGCACGAATGGGAATGGCCGCACGGTGAAGCTGCACGAGGACGCGAACGGGATCAGCATGGAAATCGCGGAGAACGGCGAGGCCAAGACGTATAAGGCGAAGAACGCCGGCGAGCTGAAGGAGAAGGAGCCGGAGGCGTATAAGCTGTACGAGAAATACACGCTTCTCGGGGGCGGCGCGGTGAGGGTGGAGATGAACGTTCCGGGGCGGTGACCACGCCGTGGATCACGTCCGCAATTTCTCCAGATCCTGGAAAAAGTCGGGGTATGTCTTGTTCACGCATTCCGCGTCCTTGATCACCACGCCGCGCGCGCGGGTCCCCGCGATGGCGAAGCTCATCGCCATGCGATGATCGTCGTAGGTGTCGATCTGCGCGCTGCCGACTTGATCGGGCGGATGAATGATCAGATCGTCGCCCTGCACTTTTACGTCGGCGCCCAGCTTTGACAGTTCGGCGGCCAGCGCCGCGACTCGATCGGTTTCCTTGTGTCGCAGCGTGTGCAGGCCGGTCAGGCGCGTTTCTCCCTTGGCGAACAGCGCGACGACCGCGAGCGTCTGGGCCATGTCGGGGATGGCCAGCATGTTGGCCTCGATGCCCTCCAGCCGATCGGTGCCGACGAGCGTGATGAAGTCGTCGCCGAAGAGCAGATCCGCGCCCATTCGATGCAACAGATCGGCAAACGCAACGTCCCCCTGCAAGCTATTCTTGCCGAGCCCCTCAATCGTCACCTTTCCCCCCGGCCGAATGGCGGCGGCGGCTAGAAAATAGCTCGCGTTGCTCGCGTCCGGCTCGACGGCATACGTCGTCGCGGCATAAGCGCCACGGGGCACGATGATCTGACGCGGCGTTCCGATCGGATCGCGGATCAGGTGAGGCGTGTGGCCGAATTCATCCATCAGCCGCATCGTCATGGCGACGTATGGCCAACTCGTCTGCTGCCCTTGCAGATCAACCTGCACCTCATTGCGCGCGTAGGGCGCGGCTTGGAGAATTGCGGATAAGAACTGCGACGATTGCCCGCCCCCAAATCGCAGCAACCCCCCTGGGAACTGGTTGGCCATCACCTGCACAGGGGGAAATCCCTCCCGCTCCACCCCCCCCAGGTAATTCACGCGCACGCCGAGGTTTTTCAGCATGTCCACCAATTGGCCGATCGGTCGCTGCTGCATGCGCGGGATGCCGTCGAGGGTATAGCTTCCCCGCCCGAGGCTCACCATCGCGGCCAGGAAGCGAATGGTGGTTCCACTGTTTCCGCAAAACAGATCGGCCGATGGTGATGGAATCGCTCCGCCGCGGCCGACAATGCGCACGCTGTGTTTATCCCGATCGATGGTCAGATCAAACCCAAGCCAGTGAAGGCAGTCGAGCATGACGTTCGTGTCGTCGGCGAACAACACGTTGGAGAGCGCGCACTCCCCTTGGGCCAACGCCGACAACACCAGCGCCCGATTCGTCAAACTCTTCGACCCCGGCGGCGTAATCGTCGCCCGCGGCGGGTCTGCAAACGGCTGAACGGCAATGTCGCTCATAGTCCCCGCCAAGCCTAAGCATCACCCCTCAAAAGAAAAGCCGCACCCGGTGTCTGATCTTCCGCAGCGGATTTTCGTCGCTCGCATCGGTTCCCGGACTTTTCCTTCGATTCTAAATCTTTCGCATCCGTTATGAATCTTTGGCAACCGTTGCGGAACTTTTCCAACCGTTGCGAGTCTCTCGCGACCGTTGCGAAACTTTTCCCACCGTTTTAAGCCGCTAAAAACGGCGCAGAATCTTTCGGCGCGGTTCTAAAACTCTCTGCGCAGGCGCGCGGCGAATAAAAACGCGGATTGCGCGTGTCCAATGCGGATTGACGGCTGCTACGCGGCTGGGGAGCGGAGGGAGCGATTCACTTGGTGACCCAGCAGGCGGCGACGTGGGCGGGTTCGCCTTGTTTTTGTTCGAGGGGGGGAGGCATGGTGACGCATTGGTTGAGGACGCGGACGCGTTCGCCGCCGGTGGTGATTTCTACGGTGTC
>JBBRIN010000284.1:0-5700 GCA_038221115.1 Tepidisphaerales bacterium | reverse complement strand
GCCAGCAAATAGCTGCCGTTGTCCTCGTCGGCTTCAAGGGCTTTGGAGAAGGCCTGATCGGCGTCGGTGAATTTGGCGGCTTCGAGGGCGTCCAGCCCGTCGACGTATGCCGCCACGCCCGGGTTTGCATCATTGGCGGGGGCCGCGATTACGCCGCCTGCGAGTCCCCACGCGATCAAGCTCACGCAGACCGTTAGCACCCGGATCATAGCCACCTCTTTGCCAATGACAGTGTCGGCGAGAGAAACGAAGTGCATTACACCCACGCCCCCCGCGCAAGATCAAGTGAAAAGCGGGCTAGCCGGCCGCATCTTCCGAGTCCATGGTCGTTTTCGGATCGACGGGCACCTGTTCCGTCGGATTCAGCACCGGCAGGGCCACGTGCGTCGAGTGCGGGGCGAGCTCCGACGGCGCTTTCAGCAGATCTTCGGATAACGACGACCCTGTTGGTTTCTTCGGGCGCCTTCGCATCGGCGGCCGCCGCCCGGTTTTCACGTCCTCCTCCAACTGCGACTTGCGGCGTAGGATGTGGTGGTACTGCTGGGCGAAGCGGTGCGCCTCATCGCGGATGTATTGGAGGAGCTTGAGGCCCAGGTGATTGCGCGCCAGCCGCACCGGCTCGGGCCGCCCCTGCACGTATACCAGCTCTTCCTTCTTGGCCAACGAGATGACCATCGGCGGCTTGACGTCCATGTTCTTGAAGACGTCCAGCGCCGCGTGTAGTTGGCCGAGCCCCCCGTCGATGAGGATGACATCCGGGTAAAGCTCATTGTTGGTCCCGGCCTCGCGATAGCGGCGGCTGACGACCTCCTGGATCGACAGGAAATCGTTATTGCCCTGGCCGTGTTTGATTTTGTAGCGCCGGTAGGAGTCCTTGAAGGGGACGCCATCGATGAACGTCACCTTGCTGCCGACCATCTCGCCGCCCTGGAGGTGGGCGATGTCGATCCCCTCGACGATGCGCGGCGGCTCGGGGAGCTCAAGCACCTCCTGTAGTTTGGCGATGCCCTCCTGCGGGTTGGTGACGAACGCCTCGGGCTGCCAGTACGTCTCGTCGCCTTTCCCGGCCCGGGCGCCCAGTGCGTTCAGGGCCTTGATCTCATCCCGCAGTCGCGCGGCGCGCTCGAAGTTCATGTCCTTGCTGGCGTCGACCATCTCCTTTTCCATCTGGGCGATGACGCGTTTCTTGTCGCCGTCGAGGAAGCGGATGAGCCGCTGGATGTCCTCGCGATATTGGTCGCGACTGATCTTGTCGGCGCAGGGCGCGGTGCACTGGTGGATGGGATAGAGCAGGCATGGGCGAAAAAACCGCCGGTTGCGATCTTCTTCCTTGATCTCCAGATGGCACGTGCGGAACTTGAACGCCTTCTGCAGGAGCGTCACCGCCTCCTTGAGGGCATAGACGCTCGTGAAGGGGCCATACAGCTTGGCGTCGGTTCGCGGCTCGCGGGTGACGTAGATGCCGGGGTATTCGTCGCCGGCGGTGATCATCAGGTAAGGGAAGGTCTTGTCATCCAGCAGCCGGGCGTTGTACTTCGGCTGGATGTCTTTGATCAGGCGGTTCTCCGCCAGCAGCGCCTCGACCTCGCTGTCGGTCTGCACGACCTCAAAATCGACGACGTCATCCAGCAGGCCCGACTTCTTATGCTCCAGTTTTGTCGAGGCCAAAAAATAGCTGCCGACGCGATCGCGCAGGCTGGCCGACTTGCCGATGTAGATCACGCGGCCTTTGTCGTCCTTCATCAGGTAGACGCCGGGCGCTTTGGGCAGTGCTCTGGCTTTCTCTAATAGTTTTTCGATCCGCTCGTCCATGAGTCGTCCTCGCACACAGGCGCCCGAATAATACGAAGGTTCGCCTCTGAGTGTTGTCCGATTCTGCCGTTCCAGCTACTTTCGCTGGGATTTGTTAAACTGTCGGCAAGAGGTGACGTTCATGACCCGAATGCTCCATCGACTTCCCACTGCCCCGAGCAACGCCGAGCCCGCACCGTTTTTCACGCTCGACAACGTCAGTTGGGAGTTTTACGAGCAAACGCTCGAAGAGCTCGACCGCCAGCAAAGCCATGTCCGCGTCACTTACGACGATGGAAGGATGGAGCTGATGACCCTGACCAACCGGCACGAGCAAACCAAGAAGCTCGTCGCCCGCCTGATCGAGCTCTATGCGATGGAGCGCGATATCGACATCGTCGGTGTTGGATCGGTCACACTCCGGCGCAAGGAGAAGCGCAAAGGTCTCAAACCTGACGAGTGCTACTACGTGAAGACACCTGCACCCCGGCTTAACGTGATGCGGCTTAACCTGAAGCGCTATCCGCCGCCCGATCTGGGCATTGAGATCGACATCACCCGGGGCTCCATTGAACGACAGCCGATTTATGCTGTCATTGGCGTTCCGGAAGTCTGGCGATTCGACGGGGAAGAGGTTGTTGTTCTCCATCGCCGTCGCGATGGAACGTACAAGCGTGCGAACAAGAGCTTATCGTTCCCGAAGCTGCGCATGGCCGATGTCAACCGGTATATTGCGATGGCCGCGGCCAGCTCTCAATCCACCGCCGTGCGCGCGTTCCGCGACCACCTTCGCGCGACCGCCTGAACCTCGACCCATGCCCCTCCAAGTCATCCCCTCCGTCGACCTTCGCCAAGGCAAAGTCGTCCGCCTCAAGCAGGGGGATTACGGCCGGCAGATCAACTACGACGTCGACCCGGTGGAGGTGGCGTTGGCGTATCAGGACGCCGGTGCGCAGTGGTTCCACATCGTGGATCTCGACGGCGCGAAGGAAGGCCGGCCCGTTCAGACGCCGCTCATCGAAAAAATCATCGCCGCCACCAAGCTCCGGGTTGAAGTCGGCGGCGGGGTTCGTTCGACCGAGGACATCACCCGGCTGCTCGAAGCCGGCGCTGCTCGCGTGGTCGTTGGGACCAAGGCGCTGGAGGACTGGGCGTGGTTTGAATGGATCGCCAAGGACGAGGTCTTTGCGCACAAGCTGGTGCTCGCGCTGGACGCGAAGGATGGGGTCGTGGCCACGCGCGGCTGGACGGCCGACTCTGGCAAACGCGCCGTCGATCTGGCGAAGGAAGTATCGGATTGGCCGCTGGCGGCGATTCTTTACACCGACGTTGCCAAGGACGGGATGATGACGGGGCCGAACTTTGAAGCGACGGCCGCCCTTGCCGCCGCGGGGAAGGTTCCGGTGATCGCTTCCGGCGGCGTGGGCGATATCTCGCACATTGTGCGCCTCACCAGCCTGCCGGTGTGGGGCGTCATTGTCGGCCGTTCGCTGTATGAAGGCACGCTCGATCTGAAAGCGGCGCTTCAGGCAGCGCAGCAGTCGCCGCCTTCCGCTTAGCCGGCGTGCTTGCGACCTGAGCCGCAGCGCTTCATCATGTAAGCATGCGCACCCATGTGATTCGCGCGTTGGCTCTGGTCTTCTCCACGTTTCCGATTACTGCTGTTGCCGAGCAACCCACGTTGCCGGTGGCGCTCGATGCCTATCGTCATTGGGATCAATGGCCGCTCCAGCGCATTGGGTGCCGCGCTTATATGCGGTCGACCTACGATCGCGCCGGAGGCAATGAAGCCGCCGATGCCTCTCATTTTCTCTATCAGCTCGCGGACGATCGCAACGTCACGCTCGATGTTGCAAACCCGGGCATCGTCTACTTCGCCCGCTACAACCATTGGCATGGCTCGCCATGGCATTACCAGGTGGACGACACGGATCATGTCCTCTCGGAATCATCGACGCCCGATCCGCTGCATCCGCGGCCGAATGCCACGTTTCTCCCCCTCGCGGCCTTGCCATCGCCATTTACTTACACCTGGTCCACCACCAAGGGCGCCGACCTGCTCTGGGTCCCCATTCCGTTCGAGCGTTCATTTCGCATGTCCTACGAGCGCACGTGTTATGGCACGGGTTACTACATCTATCACCAGTTTGCCGTGGGGACGCCGCTGTCCCAACCGATCCGCGCGTGGGATGGGAAGACGCCTCCGGACAAAGATGTGGTTGAGCTGATCAACCGCGCCGGCTCCGACATCGCGCCGGCCGGCAATCGATCTGAAGCGGTGAACGAGCTGCCCGCGCGTGGCGTCACGGTGATCGCCAGCCTGGATGGCGCCGCGGCCGTCCGCGCGCTAGAGATTTCGGCACCGCGGTCCGCCGCGCTGGATCTCGCCCGCGTGCGTCTCCGCATCACCTGGGACAAACGGCGCGAGCCATCGGTGGATGCGCCGCTGCCGCTCTTCTTCGGCGCCGGCACGCTCTATAACCGCGATGATAAGGAGTACCTCGTCAAATCGTTCCCGATGACGATTCGATTCGATGCTGAGCGCGTCTACCTGGCGTGCTACTTCCCGATGCCGTTCTTCCGGTCGGCGTTGATTGAGCTGATCAATGACAATGAGAAGGCGATCGCTGATATTCGTTCGTCGGTCCGCAGTCTGCCGCTCGCTGCGCCGCCGAACCAATTGGCCTACTTCCACGCGACATATCGCGATTTTCCCACCCCCGAGCGCGGCAAGGATCTCGTCCTCCTCAACACCATCGGGGCTGAAGGCGCGACCGATTGGTCCGGCTCCTTCGTCGGCACCACCTACACGTTTACCCGCGCCAACAATCTCAACACGCTTGAAGGCGACCCGCGCTTCTTTTTTGACGACAGTCAGACGCCGCAAGCGCAGGGCACCGGCTCCGAAGAGTGGGGCGGCGGCGGCGACTACTGGGGCGGCCGCACGATGACCCTGCCGTTTGCCGGTCACCCGGTCGGCGCGCCCAAGGCGGCCGACGCCAAATCGGAGCTGGACAAGCTCCATTCCGCGTATCGATTTCTGCTGGCCGATCTGTTCCCGTTCGGAAAAAATGCGCGCATTCAGCTCGAGCATGGCGGCAATGATGACTCCACCGATCACTACGAAACCGTCACCTCTTGGTATGGCCTCCCGGCCCCCTCTCTCGTTCAGACCGACATGCTGAAGCTTTCCGACGAGTCCAGCGAGAAGCGGCATGCCTATGTGTCGCCGCAGGTCTCCGCTCCGTACGAGATCACCAGCCGGTATGAGTGGGGCCCCGACCATCTTGGCAAGGAGGTCTTCTTCCCGGCGCACACCGACCATGGCCGATCGACCACCGGGAGCAGTGAGTTCACGCTGGCGATCGACCCGAAAAATCTGGGCGTGCTCCTTCGCCGCAAGCTCGACTATCAGTTCCCCAACCAGCGCGCGCAAGTTTCCATTGCCGATGCTTCGGATGCGACGAAATCATCTGCCGATGCCGATTTCAAGCCGGCGGGCGTCTGGTACCTGGCCGGCTCGAATACGTGTGTCTTTTCCCGCCCCAAGGGTGAGCTGGACCCGGCGGTACACACCGTGCAAACCTCGAATCGCCGTTTCCGGGATGATGAATTCCTGTTGCCGGTCGATCTGACCAGGGGACGAAGCGCGATTCGCCTTCGCCTTCAATTCGCGCCGACCAACGTTCCCCTCTTTCCCGGCCACCCTCTTGCCCCTCAAGCCTGGTCTGAACTCGAGTACACGGCCTACTGCTACAGGCTCCCGAACTTCCCGCAGCCTTAATTCGCTTCGTGCGTCTGCCGGCGCGGCTTGTTACCATTCTCTCAACCATTTCCTAACCGGAGCCAACATGCCCATGTCAACCACTCGCCGCCAAACTTTGCTCGCTACTGTCGCCGCCGCCGCCG